>CALWXD010000023.1 GCA_944385425.1 uncultured Oscillospiraceae bacterium
ATGATAGTTGGTGTTGATTAGGTCGAGGGTCCACCTGTTCCCATCCCGAACACAGTAGTTAAGCTCGATTCTGCCGACGATACTTGTCTGGAGACGGACCGGTAAAATAGGTAACGCCAACATGAAAGAAACAAGAGATACATTTGTATCTCTTGTTTCTTTTTTATTTATTTTTGTGGACTACATCGAGCGCATCCCCACGGTGTGGGCGGAAGGCGCCAGGCATAAGCCGCCCTTGCCAGGATAGGGGAAATGCCGTATAATAGGGCCAACATGGCCGGCAGCGTATGGCCGGCAGGGAAGGAGGAGCCCAATGTACCAAATCAACAATTTCTTTGACAATGACGACGTAAAGATCCTGTCCCAGCTGGGGCCGTTTCGAGTGGTTGAGTATCAGCGGGATCTCAGCGTGACGCCGGAGGCAGCTATGACCGCCTATTACAGCGCGGCCATGCAGGTGCGCAAGCGGCAGCTGGTCTGTGATTTAAGCAAGGCCCAGGTGACCATCCAGGCCGGCTCCATGCAGTGGATGCTGGGCAACGTCAGCGCCACCACCGGCATCAAGGGGGTGGGGGATTTCCTGGGGAAAGCCATACGGGGCAAGGCCACCGGCGAGTCGGCCATCAAGCCGGAATATACCGGCGACGGCCTCCTGGTGCTGGAACCCACCTACCGCCACCTCATCCTGCTGCACACGGATGACTGGGGCGGGGCCGTGGTGCTGGACGACGGGCTGTTCCTTGCCTGCGAGTCCACCTTGCAGCACCGGACGGCGGTGCGCACCAACCTCTCCTCCGCCGTGGCCGGCGGGGAGGGCCTGTTCAACTTGAGCCTTGCGGGCAGCGGCGCCTTCTGCATTGAGGCATACTGCCCCCGGGAGGAGCTTATTGAAATCACTTTGCAAGATGATGTTTTGAAGATCGACGGCAACTACGCCATCGCTTGGAGCGCCGGCCTGGAGTTTACCGTGGAGCGCTCTGGGAAGAGTCTCATCGGCTCCGCCGCCTCTGGCGAGGGGCTGGTGAACGTCTACCGCGGCAGCGGCAAGGTGCTTATGATGCCGACGGCCCAAATGCCCAATATCTGAAAAAGTTCTGCGGCGGGGAAGAGAGGGTGCCTGCCGCTGTGACGGGGAGGGGCGGAAAAAAAGTCCATGCCCGTGGGACAGGCGCCGGCTTTTTGTACAAAGAGCCGGGGAGGGGGGCTGCAAAATTTTTGATTGAATTTTGCCAAAATTTATAGTAGAATTTACTTGTAAGGCAGAGATACCAGAGGGACAGACAGCGCGTTTCACTATTGTATGATGCTTTGAGAGGAGAGAATTGCCATGAATCGATTTTTCAGACTCAAGGAAAACGGCACCACAGTAGGCACGGAGGTTGTGGCCGGCATTACCACGTTCTTCGCCATGGCCTACATCATTGTGGTCAACCCCAGCATCCTCAGTGAGTCAGGGATGGAGTGGGGCGCGGTATTCCTCGCCACCATCATCGCCTCCGTCATCGGCACCCTGGTTATGGGCCTTGTGGCCAACGTTCCTTACGCCCAGGCCCCCGGCATGGGACTCAACGCTTTCTTTGTCTACACAGTCTGCTTTGGACTGGGATTCACCTGGCAGCAGGCGCTGACCATGGTCTTCATCTGCGGCCTCATCAACATCTTCATCACCGTCACCAAGATCCGGAAGTACATCATCAAGGCCATCCCCCGCAGCCTCCAGAACGCCATCGGCGGCGGCATCGGCGTCTTCATCGCCTACATCGGCCTTCTGAACGTGGGGATCATCAACTTCGGCAGCGGCGTGCCCGCCCTGTCCACCTTGAACCAGCCCGCTTTCTGGCTGTTCCTCATCGGCCTGGTGCTGATCATCGTGCTGGAGGTGATGAAGGTCAAGGGCGGCATCCTCATCGGCATTGTCGTCACCACCCTCATCGGCATCCCCCTGGGCGTCACCTCCACCGGCGACACCATCAGCTTCAGCGAGGCCTGCGCGGCCCTGCCCTCCACCTTCGGCGTCATTTTCACCGAGGAGGGGTTCGGCTCCCTCTTCAGCGACCCCGGCAAGATCCCCCTGGTGCTGATCACCATCTTCTCCTTCAGCCTGTCCGATACCTTTGACACCATCGGCACCTTCATCGGCACCGGCCGGCGCAGCGGCATCTTCAGCGAGGAGGACGAGAAGGCCCTGGAGACCAACACCGGCTTTAAGTCCAAGATGGACCGCGCCCTCTTTGCTGACGCCACCGCCACCTCCATCGGCGCCATCTTCGGCACCTCCAACACCACCACCTTCGTGGAGAGCGCCGCGGGCATCGGCGCCGGCGGCCGGACGGGCCTCACCAGCGTCGTGGTTGCCATCTGCTTTATCGCCAGCGCCTTCCTCTCCACCTTCATCAGCGCCATCCCCTATGCCGCCACAGCCCCGGCCCTGGTGGTCGTCGGTATCCTAATGGTCTCCTCCTTCATTGATATCAAGTGGGACGATCTGAACGAGGCGGTGCCCGCCTTCTTCGCCGGGCTCTTCATGGCCCTGTGCTACAGCATCTCCTACGGTATCGCCTTCGGTTTCATCACCTACTGCCTGGTGAAGATCTGCACCAAGAAGGCCAAGGAGGTCCATCCCATCCTCTGGTGCGCCACGTTCCTGTTCATCTTGAACTTCGTCCTGCTGGCGACGCTCTAAGAGGGAGGAATCTACCGCCTGCGGCGCGCTGTGCGCTTTGGCGCTCTCTGCCCCTTTCCTGCTGACAACGCAAAAACGGCCTGCCGCCGGGAGATTCCCGGCGGCAGGCTGTTTTTTGTCGGGGCAGAGGGAGGACCGCCGGGGCAATCTGCCCCGGCGGTCCGGGAATCTTCCGTTCCGGGCGCTGCGCCTGCCGCCGAAGGGAACAGGGACAAAAATCGCCGCGCGCCGCCAGCAGCGGCGCGCGGCGATTGGGGGCAGCGGCTTATTCGGCGTACTGCCCGCTGTAATCCACGACCATGGCGTCCAGGTTCTGCCAGTCTGTCTCCACAGGGGTGTACACATTGTCCTCCAGCTGCAGCTGCAGCACCACGGACTGCTCCGCCTCATAGCCGATGCTGGGGATCAGATCCCGGATGCCCTGGATGATGGCGTCGGCATAGGCGTCCTCCATGGCCTCATAGTCGCTGTCGGACATGGCGTCCAGGTCCTCCTGGGTGTAGATGCCGTACTCCATCAGCAGGTTCTCCCAGATGGCGGGGTAGTCGGTGGAGGAGGTGTACTGCACCAGGATGTCGATGGGGTAGACCGACACGGACACGGCGTAGCTGCCGTCGCCCAGCTTGTCGGCGGACTTCACCTCATATTTGCTGTGGGAATAGATCTCCTCCACCAGCTCCTCCATCTTGGCGGTGGTGGTCTCGGTGGGATACATCTCAAAGGCATCCATCATGATCTCCGCCTCCGCCTCGATGTTCCAGGCGTGGTCCTCGGCGGCCTCCTCGGCGGTCATGTCCATCAGCGTTAAGTAGTCCTCGTTGTACTGTCCCAGGTAGTAGGCGTCCAGGTTCCCCTGGACGAAGGCCATGGCGTCGCTGCTGCTGACATCGCCCAGGCCGCAGGCGGCCAGCACCAGCGCCAGCGCCGCGCAGAGGGCCACTGCCGCCCACCGTTTGCTTGCTTTCATAATAATTCCATCCCTTTCCTTCCATTTTCTCTTTTGTTCTCTCCTCTGCTGAAGGAGCTTCAGCACACCTATTGTAATGGGATCGCGCCGGCAAGTCAACCGCCTGCCGCCGGAAAGCGGGCGTTTTTACGCCTCCTCCGGCCCCTGCAGGGCGCCGGCGTAGGCCTCCAGCAGCCCTTCGCTGAAATCGGCAAAGCGGGAGAGGTCCTCCACCGTGAAACGGCTTAGGGCCTGCTGCTCCGCCTGGTGGAGCCGGCTGTGGAGGGAATGGAACCGCTTCCGGCCGGCGGGGGTGATGCGGATGAGGGCGCTGCGGCGGTCGCTCTCGTTGACCGACCGCTCCACATCCCCGCGTTTTTCCAGCCCCGCCAGGATCCGGGTCAAGGTCTGGCGGGGGATCACCAGGGCGGAGGAGATGTCGGAGGGGCGGACGCCCTTGGCGTGGTGGGTGGCCATGTGGAGCACCATGAACTCCGCGTAGGACAGCCCGTTGGCGGCGCACCAGTTGCTGTAGAGCTGCAGCTGGCTCTTGGCCGCCCGGAGGTACCGGTTGTACTGGGTCAGCTGGGGGATGTGCATCCGCCCGGCGGAGGCGGGCTTGTGGGCGGTGATCCAGAACCCGTCCCCCTCCGGCGCCGCCTCGGCGCGGCAGTGGGCAAAGCCCAGCTCCCGCAGCAGCTCCACGTCCCGCCGGGGTCTGGCGGAGGTGTCGGACAGCGGGCCGCCGTCCGCCGTCCGGTCCCGCACCGCCAGCAGGCCGCCCCGGCGCAGCACCCGGTACCACTCCCGGTAGGCGGCGCGGTCCGCTGCCTGCCGGACCGCGCCGCCGCTGACCACGCCGTCGAAGGACTCGTCTGGGAAGGGGAGGCTTTGGCAGCCGGCCGGGAGGGGCTCCGCCCGGCCGCCGTCCTCCTCCGCCTCCCGGGCGCGCCGGGGCGCGGCGGGGGAGAGGTCCGCCTCCACCACCTGGCGGCCCAGACGCCACAGCAGCAGGGCCAGCCGATCGCCGCCTGCGTCCAAAATCCGCAGCGGACCCTTCTCCGCGGGGAAGAGGGCCCGCAGCCGCTCCAGCTCCGCCTGGTCCGCGCAAAGGCCGCCGGCCGGGGCGCCCCGATTCAGCTCATCCATAGGCAGCGTTTCCTTTCGTAGCCATACTTTGCCGCCTCCGGCCCCTGCCGGCCGCGGCTGGTTTCAGTATAGCACACATTCCGCCGGGGCGCAATCGGGGCGGCGGCGGGAAAAATAGTACGAAACGGTCATAAATAGTGCTTGACGGGAGAGGGAATCTGTGGCATAATAGGGAGCGACAAGTGAATCAAGCGGCAAGTCCCCCGTTGGGGAGATAGGGAATCCGGTGCAAATCCGGAGCGAACCCGTCACTGTAAGAGGGAGCGAACGCGCAGATGCCATTGGAGCGATCCGAGAAGGCGCGCGGGAGCGATGATCTCAAGCCAGGAGACCTGCTTGCCGCGGGTAAGAACCTGTGGCTGCGGTGCATCAGTACAGTTCAACCGGCGGGAGGATCCTGCCGGAGCGCGAAACACCGGAGCAGCCGAGAGGCTGCTTTTTTGCTGTGCGGAAGGTATGGCGGAATCGGCTGTCTGCCGCGGAGCGGCGGCAGGGGACAGGACGCCTTGTCACGCTCTTGTTCGAACAGAGAGGAACCTCATCACCCATCACGCGCAGGAAGGAAAAAGGAGAGTGTACAAGTCATGCAATATACGAAAAATGAGCGGTGGCTGCTGACAGCCGCCCTGGCGGGGAGTTTCTCCTTGGGCCTTGCGGCCACGGCCGGCGCCATGCACATTATGGAGGGCTACCTCCCCGTGGGCCACTGTCTCCTCTGGGGGGCGGTGTGCCTGCCGTTTCTGGCCTGGGGGCTGATCGCCATCAAGCGCATCGTGGCCCGGCACCGGAAGGCCGTGCTGCTGCTGGCCATGATGGGGGCCTACGCCTTCGTCCTCTCGGCGCTGAAGATCCCCAGCGCCCTGGGCATGTCCTCCAGCCACCCCACCGGCACCGGCCTTGGCGCGGTGCTGTTCGGCGCGCCGGTGATGGCGGTGCTGGGGATCATCGTCCTGCTGTTCCAGGCGGTCCTGCTGGCCCACGGCGGGCTCACCACCCTGGGGGCCAACACCTTCTCCATGGCCATTGCCGGGCCCTTTGTCAGCTGGGGCGCCTACGCGCTGCTGAAAAGGTGCCGCGTCAGCCAGCCGGTGAGCGTGGGCATTGCCTGCGCCCTGGGGGATCTCTTCACCTATGTGGTCACCTCCCTGCAGCTGGGCTTTGCCCACCCCAGCGAGGTGGGCGGCGTCGGCGCCTCCATCGCGGAGTTTATGGGGATCTTCGCCGTGACCCAGATCCCCCTGGCGGTAGTGGAGGGGATCCTCTCCGCGGTGGTCTTCCTGCTGCTGCAGAGCTTTGCAAAGCCGGAGCTGCGGGAAATCGGAATGCTCCAGGAGGTCAGATGAGATGAACAAGAAAACCGTTATCACAATCCTGGTCCTGCTGCTGATCTGCGTCGGGATCGCGGCCTATCCGCTGCTGCTCCCCTCGGACAGCGACTTTGGCGGGGCGGACGGCAAGGCGGAGGAGGCCATCCTGGCCATCGACCCCGGCTACGAGCCCTGGGCGGAGAGCCCCATCGAGCTGCCCGGCGGGGAGACGGAGTCCCTGCTGTTCTGCCTGCAGGCGGTGATCGGCGCCGTCGTCATCGGCTTTGGCTTTGGCTACCTGGTGGCCCGGAAGAAGTACAACCGGCAGGCCGCGGAGTAGCGCGCCAGGCCCTTACCGGCCGGGGGGACGCCCCGGCCGGAGATCTTTTGCCAAGGAGGCACAGCGATGGAACAGACAGGCGTATGGACCTGCGCCGCGGCCCGTCCGGCGGCGGCCATAAAGCAGAGGCGTTTCCCCTTCCCCCGTCCCCACTCCCACGGCGCGGGCATGCTCTCCATAGACCAGTACGCCCAGCGCTCCCGCCTGCGGGGCGTCAGCCCCTTTGTGAAGGCGGGCTTTGCCTTGGCGGTGCTGCTGCTGTGCGTGGGGGCGGACCTGGCGGCGGTGGGGCTTGCGGTGTCGGCGGGGATGCTGCTGGCGGCCGTCTTCTTCAGCGGCGCGCCGGTGCGGTATGTGCTCTCCCTAATGGCCGTCCCGGTGCTGTTCATCGTGGCCAGCTGCCTGGCGGTCCTCTTTGATGTGACGGCGGAGCCCCTGGGCTTTTTCGACGTGCCCCTCTTCGGTTTCTGCCTCAGCGCCACCGAGGCGGGGCTGCGGCAGGCGGGGCGGCTGTTCTGCAGGGCCTATGGGGCGGTGGCCTGCCTCTACTTCCTCAGTCTCACCACCCCCATGCAGGAGCTTTTGGAGGTGCTGCGGCGGCTGCGCCTGCCCCGGATCGTCATTGAGCTGATGTATTTGATTTACCGGTATATCTTCCTCCTTCTGGACGCGCAGAACCGCATGACGGTGGCCGCCCGGTCCCGCCTGGGGTACGCCGTCCGGCGGGGCGCCTGGTATACCTTCACCCATATCAGCGGCAGCGTGCTGGCGGGGGCCTTCCGCCGCAGCGGCGCCTGCTTTGACGCCATGGAGGCCCGCTGCTACGACGGCACCCTCCGCTTCCTCACCCGCCAGGCCCCGGTCCGGCGGCGGCATGTGCTGCTCTGCTGCGCCGCCTTCCTGCCCCTGGCCGCCCTCACGGCCCTGCTCAAGTGGAAAGGGGTGGATCTGTTTTGACAGAGGAGACCCTCCTCTCCCTTAGGGACGTGGTGTTCGCCTACCCCGACGCGCCGCCGGCGCTGGACGGCATCTCCCTGGATATCCGCCGGGGGGAGCGGATCGCGGTGCTGGGGAACAACGGGGCGGGGAAGAGCACCTTTTTCCTGGTGTGCAACGGCATCCTCCGGCCCCAGAGCGGGACCCTCTTTTCCGATGGGAAGCCGGTGGACGATACGAAAAAGGTGCTGGCGGCCCTCCGCCGGAAGGTGGGCATCGTCTTCCAGGACGCGGACAACCAGATCATCGCCTCCACGGTGGAGAGCGAGATCTCCTTTGGCCCCATGAACCTGCGCCTGCCCCTCGGGGAGGTGGAGGCGCTGGTGGACGAGGCGGTGGAGCGGATGGATCTGGAGGCCTACCGCCAGCGGGCGCCCCAGTACCTCAGCGGCGGGGAGAAAAAGCGGGTGAGCATTGCGGACATCCTGGCCATGCGGCCGGAGATCATCCTCTTCGACGAGCCCACCGCCTCCCTGGACCCGAAAAATACGGCCCTTTTGGAGCGGACGCTGGAGCAGCTCAGCGCCCTGGGGATCACCCTGGTGGTCTCCACCCACGACGTGGACTTCGCCTACCGCTTTGCCACCCGGGCGGTGGTGTTCAGCGCCGGCCGCATTGTGGCGGACGCGTCGCCCGGGGCGGTCTTTGCCGACGGGGATGTTGTGGCGGCGGCGGGGCTGAAGCGGCCCCTCCTCTTTGAGGCGGCCCGCCTGGTGCGGCGGGCCTTTCCCCAGATCCCCCAGGCCGCGCCGCCCAGGACCCTGGAAGAATTTGCCCGGATGCTGGGCCTCCCGGCGGAAACTGATCCGTAACAAGGCGCGTGGAAAAAAAGCCCTGCGGCCTTCCGCTGCCGGGATGCGGCGGAGAATGCGCGGCTGTTTTCCCAGCGGGCCTGCCCCCGCGGGACGGCGGGACCTTTTCTAAAAACATGCCGCCGGCATTTCCCTTAGCGCCGCGGGCGGGAAAACACCGCCCGTAAAGGGGGTGTGGAGCCGCCAGCCCCCTCTGGCGGAACGGGCGATGGCTTTTTGACAAACCACAAGGCGCGCGGAAGGATTTCCTTCCGCGCGCCTTGTAGGTTGGGCGGGGGAGCTGGCGGAGCCTACTGCAGGACCCGGCGGGTGTTGGCTTTGATCTTCTCCGCCAGGGCCGCGTACTGCACCAGCTCCTCCTCCGTAAAGCCGGCAAACCGGGCGGCGTCATAGTCCCCCAGAGCTGCCGCCAGATCCCCCAGCACCGGCTCCGCCGCCGGCAGCAGGAGAAAGTGCAGCGCCTTCCCCTCCCGCCCGGCGGGGTCGGCCCCCTCCCTGGGCAGCTCCTCCGCGCGGACCATCCCCCTGGCGGCCAGCTTCTGTAAATTGACCGCCAGGCTCCGCCGGCTCATGCCGGCAAAATCCGCCAGGGCCCGCCGGGTGCGGATGGCCCCGGCGTGGCTGAGGTAGAGTAGCAGCCGGGTCTCCGCCAGCGTCAGATCGTTCTGCACCGCCACGATCTCCAGATACCGGTCCAGCAGCTTCCGGCTGCGGTAGAGGCTGGGGAGGAGCCCCTCCCCCTCCGCCGCCGCCCGGCACACGCTGGAGCGCTCCTCCCCCAGGCGCTTGGCGCCGGGGAGGATGGCGGGGGGCACCCCGCCGTCTCCGGCGGCGTCCAGGAGAAAGCGGTAGACCTGCAGGCGGCTCTTCTCATAGGTCTTCTCATCCAAAACATGCTTATAAAAGCTGTTGTAGTATTCAAAAACCCGCAGCTTTGTGCGGATGGTGCGGGCGATGTTGATGCTCTGGGAGGCGAGGGACCCCTTGGTCTTCACATAGTAGTAGATGGGCGCCCGCAGCGCGGCGAAACGCTCGGCGTGGAGGATGTACTCCAGGTTGAAGATAAAGTCCTCGCACCAGCTGATGCCGGCGTCCATCCGCAGGCGGTGGCGCTCCACAATGTCCCGGCGGTAGAGCTTGTTCCAGATCACACCGTAGTAAAAGTCCGCCGGATTTTCCATCATATAGGCGGCAAAGGCCTCCCGGGTCAGCACCCCGTCCTCCTCGATGCCGCTTTTGTGGGAGACCCGGTCCCCCACCACCCGGTAGAAGTCCGCGATCACCAGATCGCACCCCTCCGCCTGGGCGGTGCGTACCAGGAGCTTGGTTGCCTCGGGGGTGATCCAGTCGTCGCTGTCCAGAAACTGCAGGTAGTCCCCCCGGGCCAGGTCCATGGCGTCGTTCCGGGCGGCGGAGACCCCGGCGTTCTCCTTGTGGATCACCCGGACGCGGCCGTCCTCCCGGGCGAAATCGTCGCAGAGGGCGGCGGAGCCGTCCCGGCTGCCGTCGTCCACCAGCAAAAGCTCAAAATCTGCATACTCCTGGTGCAGGATGCTGTCCACACAGCGCCGGAGGGTCTTCTCCGCGTTGTAGACAGGGACGATGATGCTGACAGTTGGATTCATAAGGAACCTCCTGCGCCCTTTGGCGCCTGTTTTTTCCCGGCTGGCTGGGCGAGCTTTTTCCTGGGGGCATAGTCCCGCATCCCCGGCACCGCGCCCCCGGCCACCGCCCAGAGATAGAGGCTGGCCACGCTGCCATAGGGGCTGTAGCGGCGGCGGTATTTTTCAAAGAGCGCGCGGTCGATCCTCCGGTGGTGGTAGACCATGCGGAGCCCCCGCTGGATGGCCAGATCGTCATAACTGAACACATCGGGGCGCTCCATGCAGAACAGAAGGATCATCTCCGCTGTCCATACCCCCACCCCCTTCAAAGAGACAAGGGCGCCGATGGCCTCCTCGTCGGGCATATCCCACAGAGCGTCCAGGTCGAATTGGCCGCTCCGGACCCGCCGGGCGAAGTCCAGGATATAGCCGGCCTTGCGGTAGGAGATGCCGAAGGACTGCAGCTCTTCCTCTCCCAGGGCCGTCACCGCCCCGGCGTCCACCCGGCCCATGGCCTCCTGCATCCGCCGCCAGACAGTCTCCAGGGCCTTGGTGGAGATCTGCTGGCCCACGATCTGGTGGACAACGGAGGAGAAAAGGTCCGTGTCGATAGGGCGGGAGATGTGGCCCACCTGGTCGATTACCGCGCCCAGCCGCGGATCCCGTCCCTTGAGATATTCGGTCTCTCTGGGACCATAGGAGAAAACCATCGCCCCGCCTCCTTACCGGTAGATATGGCATGGTTTCAGCATATCACACCGGCGGACGTTGTGCAACGGAAAAAGGGAGGCTCGGTGCGGAGAAAAAATGTTTGTTAATTGCTAAACGATGCTTGACAAACGAGCCTGTCCCTTGCTATTCTGAAAACAACAGAGGCCACAACTTCATAGGCGAATGAACGATTCAGGAGAGTCCGCCCCCGGGCGGCACCGAAGGAGCAATGCCACACTCTCTCAGGTAAAAGGACTGGATCGGGACGCGAATCTGAAAAGCACTTTGGTGCACCGGCGGGGCAACTGTCGGGAAGGCGACTTCCCGGTGGGAATCTCTCAGGTAAAGGTACAGAGGCGTGATGACAGCAGGTCATCGCGCCTCTGTTTTGTTATGTAAAGGCAGAAAGCCACCCTGTGCCTCTCTGCCAGCCGCCTGGCGGAGGCAGGGTGGAAAACTGCTCAAAAAAATGGAGGAGACAACTATGAGCGAGCTGAAACGGACCCAGCTGTATGATGTGCATGTGGCTGCCGGCGCCACCATGGTGGACTTCGGCGGCTGGGAAATGCCCATCAAGTACCCCACGGACATTGTGGCCGAGCACCTGTACACCCGGCACTTCTGCAGCCTCTTCGATGTGTCCCATATGGGGCGCATCCTGGTGGAGGGACCGGAGTGTGTGGCATTTTTGCAGCATGTGCTCTCCAGCAATGTACAGGCTCTGGACTTGAACCAGGCCCAATATGCCATCATTCCCACGGAGACCGGCGGCGCCGTGGACGACGCCTACCTCTACCGCTTTGAGGCGGACCGCTATCTCCTGGTGGTAAACGCCGCCAACACCGACAAGGACCTGGCCCATCTCAACGAGCAGATCAGGGCCTTTGACGCCAAGATGACGGTGATTACCGGGGACTACGCCGCTATCGCTGTACAGGGGCCAAAGTCCAAGGAGCTGCTGATGATCCTCTCCGGCGGGGAGCAGATCACCGAGCCGGTGAAAAACGCCCTCAACACCCTCTCCTTCGAGGGGCATAAGGTCCGGGTGGCCAAGACCGGCTACACCGGCGAGCCCATCGGCTACGAGGTCTACATCGACAGCGCCTCAGCCGCCTGGCTCTGGAACCGGCTGGTGGAGTTGGGGGCAAAGCCCGCGGGCCTGGGCGCCCGGGATACCCTCCGCCTGGAGGCGGGGATGCCCCTCTACGGCCACGAGCTGGGGACGGACCCGGATGGGAAGGAGATCCCCGTCTTCGCCGTGTCCCTGGCCCGGTTTGCCGTCAGCTTCTCGGAGCAGAAGGGGGACTTTGTGGGACGGGCGGCCCTGGCGGAGCAGTATGCCGCCTTCCAGCGCGTCATGAACCGGGACTTCTCCGACCTCTCCGTGCTGCCCCGGCGGATCCGCCCCATCGCCCTTCTGGGACGGGGGGTTATGCGGGCAGGCATGAGCATCTATCGGGGCGAAGAGAAGATCGGATATGTCACCAGCGGCACCATGGTCCCCTACTACACCCACGAGGGGGAGGGGCTGGAGACCGTCATCCTGGAGCAGAGCGCCATGCGCGCCATCGGCCTTGCCTACATCGCCAGCGACGTGCTGGACGAGGACCGGGTGGAGGTGGACGTCCGGGGCCGGCGCGTCGCCGCCGTCATCCCACCCTACCACCTGCGCGCCGACGCGCCCCCCTACGCCCGGCCTATCCTTTATGCCCCTGATGAGGAGGAGGCGGCAGCCCCGGCGGCGGACCGCCGCCCGGCGGCGCTGGAGCTGCTGCAAAAGGCGGCGGAGAACCACGCCTGGCGGCAGGGGCGGTGCGTGAACCTCATCCCCTCGGAGATGACGCCCTCCCGGGCGGTGCGGATTTTGAGCATGTCCGACCCCTCCTTCCGCTACGCCGAGCACAAGAAGGTCAAGAGCTTTTACGACGCCGACGTGTTCTACTACCAGGGCACCAAGTTCATTGACCAGGTGGAGCGGCTGCTGGTGGAGGAGATGAAGGACTATCTGGGGTGCAGCGAGGTGGAGACCCGGGTCGTCAGCGGCCAGATGAGCAACATGGCGGTGTTCTCCGCGCTGATGGACTTTAAAAACCGCCTGGACCGCAAGCACGACATGAAACGCCTGGGCTACGTCCTCAACAACCACATCATCAAGGGCGGCCATCTCTCCGCCCAGCCCATGGGCGCCCTCCACGACTACATCGCCATCGACCCGGTGACCGAGCGCCACGCCGTCGTGAACTTCCCGGTGTGCAAAGACAATATCTACAAGATCGACGTGGAGGAGACCAAGAAGGTCATCGACCAGTACCGGCCGGAGCTGATCATCTTCGGCAAGAGCATGGTGCTCCACAGGGAGCCTGTGGCGGCCATCCGGCAGTTTGTGGACCAGGAGAAGATCCCTACCACCATCATGTACGACATGGCCCATGTGCTGGGGCTCATCGGCGATCACTTCCAGAAACCCTTCCAAGAGGGGGCGGAGATCGTTACCGGCTCCACCCACAAGACCTTCTTCGGCTCCCAGCGGGGCGTCATCGGCGTCAACTACAAGAAGGCGGACTTGAAATACGGCCTGTGGGAGACCATCGAGAGCCGGGCCTTCCCCGGCAGCGTCTCCAACCACCACCTGGGCACCCAGCTGGGCCTTTTGATGGCGGCCTATGAGATGAACCAGTATAAGGACCAGTACCAGAAGGCGGTAGTGGAGAACGCCAAGTCCTTCGCCAAGAGCTTGAAGGCGGCGGGGCTGGAGGTGGCCGGCGATCCCGCCATCGGCTACACCGAGACCCACCAGGTCATCGTCTCCGTGGGGTACGGCGCCGGGCCGGAGGTGGCCGAGCGGCTGGAGCGCAATAACATCGTGGTCAACTACCAGGCCACCCCCGACGAGGAGGGGTTCACCGCCTCCGGCGCGCTGCGCATGGGGGTCAACGAGATGACCCGCTTTGGCTTTGACGCCGCCGCCTTTGAGGAGCTGGCGGGCCTTATGGCCGACTGCGTCCTCCGCGGCAGAGAAGTGGGGGAAGAGGTGGCGAAGCTCCGCGGCCGCTACCAGGAGATGCGCTACTGCTTTAGCGACGGCGAGGCGGAGGCCGCCCTGGAACGCCTGGCCAAGGCCACGGGGGTGTAAGCGCAGGAAAAAGGGAATTTGCCGAAGCGGCAGGACATAACCATTGAGAGAAATGATTGAAGGAGGAACTGACGATGAACTTTCCCGCTGAACTGCAGTATTCCAAGTCCCACGAGTGGGTCAAGATGCTGGACGACGCCACCGCCCTGGTGGGCATCACCGACTTTGCCCAGAGCGAGCTGGGGGATCTGGTGTTCATTAACCTGCCCGCCGAGGGGGACACCGTCACCAAGGAGGAGGCCTTCTGCGACGTGGAGTCCGTGAAGGCGGTCAGCGACGTGATGAGCCCTGTCACCGGCGTGGTGGCGGAGGTGAACGAGGCGCTGCTGGACGCCCCGGAGAAGCTCAACGAGGCGCCCTATGAGGCCTGGATCGCCAAAATTTCCGACATCACCGACCGGGAGGAGCTGCTGGACGCCGCCGCCTACGAGGCCTTTATCGCCCAGCAGTAGGCCAAGGGAAGAGAGGAGAGACCCACTATGGGAAGTTATGTGCCCAACACCCCCGCCCAGCGGCAGGAGATGCTGAAGGCCCTGGGCCTGGGGGCCATGGAGGACCTCTACCGGGACGTGCCGCCGGAGATGCTGGTGGGGGAGGACCTGCGCCTGCCCCGGGGCATGGGCGAGTGGGAGGTGCGCCGGGCGGTCACCGCCCTGGCGGAGAAAAACCGGATCTACCCTACCGTCCTCCGGGGGGCGGGGGCCTACCGCCACTTCATTCCCGCGGTGGTCAAGAGCATCGCCGGCCGGGAGGAGCTGGTCACCGCCTACACCCCCTACCAGGCGGAGATCAGCCAGGGGATTTTACAGTCCATCTTTGAGTACCAGACCATGATCTGCGCCCTCACGGGGATGGATGTGTCCAACGCCTCTGTGTACGACGGGGCCACCGCCGCCGCCGAGTCCATCA
Source organism: uncultured Oscillospiraceae bacterium (assembly GCA_944385425.1). Classification (GTDB taxonomy): domain Bacteria; phylum Bacillota; class Clostridia; order Oscillospirales; family Oscillospiraceae; genus CAJFPI01. The sequence continues at coordinate 14,591 of CALWXD010000023.1, forward strand.
CCATGTGCAAGGACCGGAAACGGACGAAGGCCTATGTCTCCGCCTGCGCAAATCCCCAGACCATCGAAGTGATGCGGACTTACTGCTTTGGCTCGGACACGGAGCTCATTGTGGTGCCGGAGAAGGACGGCCGGACGGACACAGAGGCCCTGCGGGCCCTGCTGGGGGAGGACGCGGCCTGTTTCTACCTCCAGCAGCCCAACTACTACGGCAATCTGGAGGACGCCGCCGCCATCGGCGAGATGGTTCACGCCGCCGGGGCCAAGTACGTCATGGGCGTCAACCCCGTGGCCTGCGCCGTGATGGCCACCCCCGGCGAGTGCGGGGCGGACGTGGCGGTGGGGGAGGGACAGCCCCTGGGGCTGGACCTCAGCTTCGGCGGGCCGTACCTGGGCTTTATGGCCGCCACCAAGGCCATGTTCCGCAAGCTCCCCGGCCGCATCGTGGGCCAGACCCACGACAAGGAGGGGCGGGTGGGCTATGTCCTCACCCTCACCGCCCGGGAGCAGCACATCCGCCGGGAGAAGGCCAGCAGCAACATCTGCTCCAACCAGGCCCTCTGCGCTCTGACGGCGGCGGTGTACCTCACCGCCATGGGGCCCGGCGGCCTTAGGCAGGCGGCCGCCCTCTCCATGTCCAAGGCCCACTACCTGGCAGGGGAGCTGGAGAAGCTGGGGATGAAGCGCCTCCACACCGGCGCGTTTTTCCACGAGTTTGTCACCACCTGCCCCGACACGGAGAAGGTGCTGAAGGCCCTGGACGAGAGCGGCATCCTGGGGGGCCTGCCGGTGGAGGGGGGCATCCTCTGGTGCGCCACGGAGGTGGTGAGCCGGGAGGAGCTGGACCGGGCCGTTTCCATTATCAAGGGGGTGCTGTGAAATGCAACTGATTTTTGAGAAGGGGGCGCCGGGCCGCCATCTGAGCCTGCTGCCCGACTGTGACGTGCCGGAGGTATCCCTCCCCAATCCCCGGAGAGTTCCCCTGGACCTGCCGGAGGTGTCGGAGACGGAGGTGACCCGCCACTACACCGCCCTTTGTAAGATGGTCCACGGGGTGAACGACGGGTTCTACCCCCTGGGCTCCTGCACCATGAAGTACAACCCCAAAATCAACGAGGACATGGCCGCCCTGCCGGGCTTCACCGCCGTCCACCCCCTCCAGGGGGAGGAGACGGTCCAAGGCTGTCTCGCGGTCTATGCCCAGGCGGCGGCGTATCTCCAGGAGATTACCGGCATGGACGCCATGACCTTCCAGCCCGCCGCCGGGGCCCACGGGGAGTTTACGGGATTGCTGCTGATCAAGGCCTACCACACCCGCCAGGGAGACGCGGGGCGGACCAAGATCCTGGTGCCCGACTCCGCCCACGGCACCAACCCCGCCTCGGCGGTGATGGCGGGCTACACGGTGGTGAACATCCCCTCCGCCCCGGACGGGTGCGTGGATGTGGAGGCCCTGCGGGAAGCGGCGGGACCGGACACCGCCGGGCTCATGCTCACCAACCCCAACACCCTGGGCATCTTTGAAAAGCACATCCTGGAGATCACGAAGATTGTCCACGACGCGGGGGGCCTGTGCTACTACGACGGGGCCAACCTCAACGCCGTCATGGGCATCGTCCGGCCCGGGGACATGGGCTTTGACGTGGTGCACCTCAACCTCCACAAGACCTTTTCTACCCCCCACGGGGGCGGCGGCCCCGGGGCCGGAGCCGTGGGGTGCAAGGATTTCCTCAAGCCCTTCCTGCCCGGACCGGTGGTGGAAAAGGGGGAGGACGGATGCCGCTTCGTCATGCCGGAGCACTCCATCGGCCGGGTGAAGGGCTTCTACGGAAACTTCACTGTGGTGGTAAAGGCCCTGGCCTACCTCCTAACCTTGGGGAAGGAGGGCGTTCCGGAGGCGGCGGAGAACGCCGTCCTCAACGCCAACTACATGATGCGCCGCCTGCGGGAGAAGTACGCTATGGCCTGCGGAGAACAGTGTATGCACGAATTCGTGATGGATCTTTCTAAACTCAAAGAGGAGACCGGCGTCTCCGCCATGGACATCGCCAAGAGCCTCCTGGACCACGGCATCCATCCCCCGACCATGTACTTCCCCCTCATCGTCCACGAGGCGCTGATGGCGGAGCCCACGGAGACGGAGAGCCGGGAGACCATCGACGAGGCCTGCGACGTGTTCCTGCAGCTTTGGGAGCTGGCCCACACGGATCCCCAGGCCCTCCACGACGCCCCCAAGGCCACCCCGGTGGGGCGGCTGGACGAGGTGGGCGCGGCCCGGAACCCGGTGCTGCGCTACACAAAGGCGGAATAGATGCCGCAAAACCTTTGGATCTGCCGGGGGGAGGGGCTGGACCCCTACGAGAACCTGGCCATGGAGCGGTATCTGCTGGAGCGGGTGGGGGAGGGGGCGTGTATCCTCTACCTGTGGCAAAATGAGAACACCGTGGTCATCGGCCGCAACCAGAACCCCTGGGCGGAGTGCCGCACGCAGCTGCTGGAGGAGGAGGGAGGCCGCCTGGCCCGCCGCCTCTCCGGCGGGGGGGCGGTGTACCACGACCTGGGGAACCTCAATTTTACTTTCCTGGCCCGCCAGGGGGACTACGACGTGCAGCGCCAGCTGTCCGTTATCGTGTCAGCCTGCCGCTCCCTGGGGATCCCGGCGGAAATTTCTGGGCGAAACGACCTTTTGGCCGCCGGCCGCAAATTTTCCGGCAATGCCTATTACGCCCATCAAGGCCGGTGCTGCCACCATGGGACGCTGCTGGTGGCGGCGGACCTGGGAAAGATGGGGCGCTACCTCCGTCCCTCGGCGGCGAAGCTTCAAAGCAAGGGCGTCCCCTCTGTCCGCGCCCGGGTGGCCAACCTAAGCGAGTTTCTGCCGGGGCTGCGGGTGGAGGACGTGGCGGCGGGGGTGGAGCGGGCCTTTTCCGCCGTCTATGGCAGGGAGGTCCGCCCCCTGCCGCCGGAGGCACTGGACCGGGCGCGCCTGGCGCGGCTTGCGGCGGAGAACCGCAGCTGGTCCTGGCTCTGGGGGCGGAAGATTGCCTTTACCACCCAGTCCTCCCGGCGGTTTCCCTGGGGGGAGGTGACTGTGGGCCTCGCTGTGGAGTCCGGTGTGGTGCGGGAGGCGGCGGTGTATACCGACGCTATGGACTGGACCTTTGCCGCCCCCATGGAGCGCGCCCTGGCGGGCTGCCCCTTTGCCCCGGCGGACCTCCGGGCGGCGGTGGAGGCCGTCCCCTGTGATGGGGATGTCCGCAGGGACATCACAAAGCTGCTGACAGAGCAGTTTTGACGCGGCACCGCCCCGCCGGGACCCCGGCGGGCGGCGCTTTTTCGAGAGATGGAATACAGATTCCGCCCGCCGCCGCGGGGCGGCGGAGAGAGGAGAGCGTATGAGCGACTATCAACTGATCGTCATCGGCGCCGGCCCCGGCGGCTACACGGCGGCCCTTCGGGCGGCGAAGCTGGGGCGCAGGACGGCCATCGTGGAGCGCCGGGAGGTGGGGGGCACCTGCCTCAACCGGGGGTGCATCCCCACCAAGGCGCTGCTGCACGCCGCGGAGATTGCCCAGGCCGCCAGGGAGGGCGGGCGGTTTGGCGTGGAGGCCGGGGAGGTCCGGGTGGACCTGGCGGCGGCCTACCGCCGGAAAAACGAGGTGGTGGAACAGCTGCGCCGCGGCATAGAGGGCCTTTTTCAGCAGAAGAAGGTGGACCTTATCCGGGGGACCGGGACGATCACCGCCCCGGGCACCGTGTCTGTGGATGGGACGGCCTACACCGCCGACCACATCCTCATCGCCACTGGTTCCGTCCCCGCCCGGCCCCCTATCCCGGGACTGGAGCTGGCGGTGACCTCCGACGAGCTGCTGGCCGGGCAGGAGAAGCTGCCGGCATCCCTGGTCATCATTGGCGGAGGGGTCATCGGCATGGAGTTTGCCTCCCTCTACTGTGCGCTGGGGGTTCCTGTGACGGTATTGGAGGCCATGGACCGGATCCTTCCCAACCAGGACCGGGAGATCTGCCAGAACCTGGCCATGATCCTCAAAAAGCGAGGGGTGTCCATTGCCGCCGGCGCCATGGTCAGCGCGGTGGAGCGGCGGGCGGACGGGCAGCTCGCCGTCCGCTACACCTGCAAGGGGCAGGAGGGCGAGGCGGTGGGGGAGACGGTCCTCTGTGCCATCGGCCGCCGGCCTAATACGGAGGGCCTCCTGGGGGAGGGTGTGGCCCTGGAGATGGAGCGGGGGCGTATCGTCACCGACCAGCTGGGCCGCACCAGCCTGCCCGGGGTCTCTGCCGCCGGGGACGTCACCGCCCGGGTGCAGCTGGCCCATGTGGCCGCCGCCCAGGGGGCGGCCTGCGCCCAGCGCCTGGCGGGGGAGACGCCCCTCACAGACTTGTCGGCCATCCCCTCCTGCATCTATACCAGCCCGGAGATCGCCGCCGTGGGGCTCACCGCCGACGAGGCCAAGGCCGCCGGCCGGGGGGTAAAAGTGGGAAAGTACGTTATGTTCTCCAACGGGAAGACGGTGATTGCCGACGGGCAGCGGGGGTTTATCAAGATCGTGGCGGACAGCGGCAGCGGCGTGATCCTGGGCGCCCAGCTGATGTGTGAGCGGGCCACCGACATGGTCTCCCAGCTCACCGCCGCCGTGGTCAACGGCCTTACCGCCGACCAGCTGCTCCGCGTCATGCGGCCCCACCCCACCTTCGATGAGGGTATCGGCGAGGCGCTGGAGGATCTAAAGGAAAAGCTGGGCCGCTGAAGCCGGCGGGAAAAGAAGAAAACAGCGCGCGGGGCGCCCCCTCTCTTCAAAAGGGACGCCCCGCGCGCCGCGCTTGCGGCAAGAGTCTGCTTTACCGCCGCCCTGCTCCGCCGGGGCGGGAGGAGGCAAAATACTGCCGGGTGCTCTGCGCCACCTCGCCGCTGAGGAGCAGCAGGGCGATGAGGTTGGGGATGGCCATCATGGCGTTGAGGGTGTCGGAGAGGCTCCACATAAGGCGGCCGGAGCCCACCGCCCCCACAAAGCAGGCCCCTGTGTAGACCAGCCGGTAGACCCGCCCGGCCAGGGGGCTGCCGCCGCTGAGGTAGTCCCAGCACCGCTGGCCGTAGCAGCTCCAGCCCAGGATGGTGGTCAGCGAGAAGAAGAGCATGCTCACCTGCAGCACGATGCCGCCCCACCGGCCGGGCAAAACGGCGTTGAAGGCCGCGGCGGCCGCCTGCCCGCCGGTGAGGAAGGCGCCGTCTCCCTGGCAGACGCCGGAGAGGATGACGGTCAGGGCGGTGACGGTGCAGATCAAAATGGTATCCACAAAGACCTCGAACACCCCCCACAGCCCCTGCTCCACCGGGCTTTTCGCCCCGGCGGAGGCGTGGGCCATGGGGGCGGAGCCAAGGCCCGCCTCGTTGGAGAAGACGCCCCTGGCCACCCCCTGCCGGATGGCCTGGCTTAAGCCGTACCCGGCGGCGCCGCCGGCCGCCGCCTGGGGCGTGAAGGCCCCCTGGAGGATGAGGGCGAAGGCGTGGGGGACCTCCGGCAGGCGCAGGCAGATGACGGCCGCCCCGGCCAGGAGGTAGAAGACCGCCATGAAGGGCACCAGCACCCCGGCGATCTGCCCGATGCGCTTGACGCCGCCCATCAGCGCCGCCCCGGTGAGCCCCGCCAGCACGGCGCCCACCGCCCAGTCCGGCACGGACCGTCCCGCCAGGGAGAGAAGGCCGTTCACCGCGCCGGAGATCTCCGCGGCCTGGGCGATGTTCCCGATGCCAAAGCAGGCGAGACCGCCGAAAAGGGCGAAGGCGGCGGCCAGCCGGGGCATGCCCAGCCCCTTCTCCATGTAGTACATGGGGCCGCCGTAGTGGGAGCCGTCCGGCGCCGTCTGCCGGTACCGGACCGCCAGGACGATCTCGGAAAATTTGGTGGCCATGCCGAAGAGGGCCGACACCCACATCCAGAACACCGCCCCCGCTCCCCCCAGGAGGATGGCCCCCGTGACGCCGGCGATGTTGCCGGTGCCGACGGTGCTGGCCAGGGCGGTGGACACCGCCTGGAAGGGCGTAAGGTCCCCGGCGCGCCGGCCCTCCCGGCGGGAGGGGGCAAACAAGCTGCCGAGGGTGCGGCGGAGGACGAGGGGGAACCGCCGCAGCTGGAAACACCGCAGGCGAACCGTCAGATAGATCCCGGTGCCCAGCAGCAGGGCCAGCATGGGCGGGCCCCACACCGCGGCGTTCACCGCGGTGTGCAGCGCGGTCAAGGCCTGCAGGAATGTCTCCACGGCCCCGCTCCCTCCTTTCCGCCCCATGTTGGGGCGCTGTCCCATCCTATGGGCGGCCGGTGGGAAACATGCGAAAGCCCGGCAGCCCGCCGGGAGAAAATTTTCCCTTTCCCTATACAAACCGCCGGGAAACCTCTATAATAAACGGGACAGGACCGTCAAGCCAAAAAAGGAGGGCGCCCCATGAAACCCTTGAGCCGAAAGCTGACCTTTCAGATCCCCCTGCCCACGGAGGAGGACCCCCGCAGCGACCGGGACCGGGTGCTGGACACCCTGCGCCCGGGCTTTGGCAGGCTGGAGATGGACCTCACCGTCACGCGGATGCTCTACCCGGCCATCCGCTCCGCCGGGGGGCAGATCACCGTCACGATGCTGTGGCAGGGGGAGGCGTGGCATTTGACGCGGGTGGAGCCGGGGGACACCACCGCCTTCCACTACGGCCTGGCGGCGGATCTGGGCAGCACCAGCGTCACCATGGAGCTGGTGGACCTCAACCGGGGGACGGTGGCTGCCCGGGCCAGTCGCTACAACCTGCAGCGGGCCTACGGGGACGACATCCTCACCCGGATCTTCTACGGGAAGGACGACCCGGAGCACCTGGCCCAGCTCCAGCGGGCCGCGGCGGAGACCCTGGCGCAGCTGATGGAGGACCTGGCGGAGGAGAGCGGGGTGGACACCCGCCAGTGCGCCGCCATGGTGCTGGCGGGGAATACCACCATGGTCCACTTCCTCCTGGGGCTGGACGCCTTCCCCCTGTTCCACGCCCCCTACGCCCCGGTGGCGGCCGCGCCGGGCTTTGTCCGGGCGGAGGAGCTGGGCCTAAAGCTGATGGGGCCGGTGTACCTCTACCCGGCCAAGGCCAACTACATGGGCGGCGACGTGATCAGCGGGCTGGTGGCCACGGGCATGGCCCGGTCGGAGGGGATCCGCCTCTTCTTTGACATCGGCACCAACGGCGAGCTGGTGGCCGGCTGCCGGGACTTCCTGGTGGCCGGGGCGGGGGCGGCGGGGCCGGCCCTGGAGGGCGGCGTCGTCCGCGGCGGCATGTGCGCCGGGAAGGGGGCGGTGGAGCACGTCTCCATCCGCCGGGACAAGGTGCGCCTGTCGGTGATCGGCGGAGGGAAGGCCCGCGGCATCTGCGGCAGCGGCATCGTGGACCTCATCGCCGAGCTCTTTTTGGAGGGGGTTCTGGACTTCCGCGGCCGCCTCCAGCCGGAGGCCTCCCGCCGGGTGGAGCAGGTGGAGGGGGAGATGGCCTACCGCTATGCCGACGGGGGCCGGACGGCGGACGGGGCGCCCCTGTGGTTTTTTGAGAGCGACATCCGCCGTTTCCTGGAGACCAAGGCCGCCGCCTGGACCATGGTGGCCTATCTGATGGAGACGGTGGGGATGGACTTCTCCCACATCCAGGGCTTTGATGTGGCCGGCGCCTTCGGCACCTACATCCGCTGGAAATCCGCCGTGACCATCGGGCTGTACCCGGACCTCAGCGAGGAGAAGGTCCGCTGCGTGGGCAACACCTCCCTGGAGGGGGCCAGGTGCCTGCTGCTGGAGCGCAGTCACCTGGAGGAGATCGACGGGATCCTCCAGCGGATGGACTATATCCAGTACGGCGCCATCCCCGGCTTTGTGGAGACCATGCAGGCCGCCGCGGCCATCCCCCACCTGGACCTGGACCGCTACCCCCGGGTCCGCCGGTGGCGGGCGCAGCGCCAGCGGGGGCGGGAAAAGGTGTAAATTCAATCATCATAAAAACGATACAGCACAAAGACGGAGCCGGCTCCTAGGGGCCGGCTCCGTCTTTGCTTTTCCAGGAGGCGGCAGCGGGGGCCGCCTGGGGGCGGATCCCGCGGCTTAGGCGAGGCAGCCCCGGAGGGCCTCCAGCAGGGCGTCCACCTCCTCCGCCGTGGTGGTCCAGGCGGTGACCAGGCGGATGCAGAGGCGGTGGCTGTCCACCGGGTGCTGCACCTCAAAGGCGCAGACCTCCGCCAGGGCCCGGGCGGTCTCCCGGGTCACCACGGGGAACACCTGGTTGGAGGGGGAGGGGAAGGCCAGGGGCACGCCCATGGCCTGGAGCCCCAGCCGCAGGCGCTGTGCCATGGCGTTGGCCTGGCGGGCCAGGGAGCAGTAGAGATCCCCCTGCAAAATGGCCTGGAACTGCACCCCCAGCAGCCGCCCCTTGGCGAGGATCGCCCCCTGCTGTTTCATGGCGTAGCGGAAGTGGGGCTGGAGGGCGGGGGTGGTCACCACCAGGGCCTCCCCGAAGAGCAGGCCGTTTTTGGTGCCGCCGATGGTGAACGCGTCGCACAGGGCGGCATAGTCGGCAAAGGTGGTATCCGCCCCCTCCACCGTCATGGCCGAGCCCAGCCTGGCCCCGTCGCAGTAGAGCAGCAGCCCCTTTTTCCGGCAGAAACGGCTGATGGCGGCCAGCTCCCCCTTGGAGTAGACGGTGCCAAGCTCCGTGGTGTTGGAGAGGTAAATAAGCCTTGGCAGCACCATGTGCTCCGAGGCGTGGGCGTCCAGCAGGGGCTGGATCCCCTCCGGCGTCAGCTTGCCCTCCGGGGCGGGGACGGTGAGGATCTTGTGGCCGTCCTGCTCGATGGCGCCGGTCTCATGGGTGGCGATATGGGCGGTCTCCGGGGCGATCACCGCCTCATAGGGCCGAAGGAAGGCCCCCAGGGCCACCTTGTTGGTCTGGGTGCCCCCCACCAGGAAGTGGACCTGGGCCGCCGGCGCGCTGCACAGGGAGCGGATGGTGTCCGCCGCGGCGGCGCAGTAGAGGTCTGTGCCGTAGCCCGGGGTCTTCTGCAGATTGGTGGACAGCAGGGCCTCCATCACCTGGGGGTGGGCGCCCTCGGAGTAGTCGTTTCGAAACTGGAGCATGCGAAATCCCTCTCTTCTTTTCTGGCATGGGCGGCGAATGGGCCGGCCCGTGGTTTTTTTATCATACCACGCCGGGCGGAGGTTGTAAATGCGCGGCAGCGGCGGATTTCCGCCCGGGCGGGTGCTTGACCGGAGGGGGGTTCTATATTACAATAGGGGGCGTGTCCCTGCGGCCGGCGGGGGATACCGTCGGCCGCGGACAGGGAGAACAAACGATCCATAAGAAGATACAGATAAAGGAAGAGAGACCAGATGGAAGAAAAGCTTCACGCAAGGTACGCCGCCGCCCGGCGGAAGGTCATCGCCCGGCGGTATGGGCGCTTAAATCCCCAGCAGCGCCAGGCGGTGCTGACCACGGAGGGGCCCCTGCTGCTGCTGGCGGGGGCGGGCAGCGGCAAGACCACGGTGCTCATCAACCGGGTGGACAACCTTTTGACCTTCGGCCGGGGCAGCGACACGGCGGAGGTGCCGGACTGGGCCGGGGAGGGGGACCTCCAGTTCCTGGAGGGGTTCCCGGAGAACCCCTCGGCGGAGGACTGGGACCGGGCCCGGCGGCTGTGCGCGGTAGACCCGCCCCGGCCCTGGGAGGTCATCGCCATCACCTTTACCAATAAGGCCGCCGGGGAGCTGCGGGACCGGCTGGAGCGGACCTGCGGCCCAGCCGCCCGGGACATCTGGGCCGCCACCTTCCACAGCGCCTGCGTGCGGATCCTGCGGCGGAGCATGGAGGACCTGGGGGAGGGGTTCACCAGCGACTTCACCATCTACGACACCGACGACAGCAGGCGGGTCATTAAGGATGTGCTGAAGGAGCTGAAACTGGAGGAGAAGGAGTTCCCGCCCCGGACGGTCCTCAGCCTCATCAGCGCCAGCAAGGACCTGGGGGAGTCCCCCGGGGACTTTGCCCGGCGGATGGAGAGCGCCAGCGACTGGCGCATGGGGCGCG
>CALWXD010000024.1 GCA_944385425.1 uncultured Oscillospiraceae bacterium
GCCGGCATAGGGGGCGATATACTGCAGCGAGGCGCTCTCGCCGGCGGCGGCGGAGACGATAACGGCGTTTTTCATGGCCCCGTGCCTGCGCAGCGTCTCCTGGACTCTCGCCACAGAGGACGCCTTCTGCCCGATGGCCACATAGATGCAGATGACGCCGGTGTCCCGCTGGTTGATGATGGTGTCCACGGCGATGGCGGTCTTGCCGGTCTGCCGGTCGCCGATGATCAGCTCCCGCTGGCCCCGACCGATGGGGACCATGGCGTCGATGGCCAGGATGCCCGTCTGCAGGGGGACGGACACTGGCTCCCGGGTGACGACGCCGCCGGCCTCCCGCTCGACGGGGTAGAAGGCATCCGGCGCGATGGGGCCCAGGTCGTCGATGGGGCGGCCCAGGGCGTCCACGGCCCGGCCCAGCAGGCCCTGGCCCACCGGCACCTCCATGGCCCGGCCCAGCCGGCGGACGGAGGAGCCCTCGCTGATGCCCTCCTCAGAGCCCAGCAGCATGATGCCCACGCTGTCCTGCCTGAGGTTCATCACCATGCCGTATTCGCCGTTTTCAAACTCCACCATCTCCCCGTAGGCCGCCCGGGGGAGGCCGCCTGCGGAGGCGATGCCGTCGCCCACCTCCAGCACCTCGCCCAGCTCCACCGGCTCTGTGGAGGGGGTGAAGGACTGGATCTCCCGGCCCATGGCCTCCAGCAGCGCCGCGGCGGTGCCGGCCTCCTGGCCGTCGGGGGCGGCTTTCAGCCGCTGGCCCATCTGGCGCATCCGGCCCCGGACGCTGTAGTCATAGGTGTAGCCGTCGGCGCTGAGGGTAAAGCCGCCCAGAAGGGCGGGATCCACCCGGACCTCCAGCTGCTGGCCGCCTGCGGCGGGGTGGCGCTGGCGAAGAAAGGCGAGCAGACGCTCCTGGCGGGCCTGATCCGGCACATGGACGCAGGTCAGAACATAGCTCATTTCTCCTCGCCTGCCTCCCTCAGAAAGTCGTCGATGTCAGCGTCTCCCCCCTCGGCGACCTTTTTCGCCGCCGCCATCACCAGGGCGGCGGCCTCCGCCCGGACGCCCTGGAGCATGGCGCGGCGGTCGTGCTCGTTGCGGGCGGCGCTGTCGGCGGCAATGCGCTTTGCCTCGGCCTGGGCCTCGGTCACGGTCTTTTCATACAGCTCCTGGCTCTGTGCCTTAGCCTGGGAGATGAGGTCGCTGGCCTGCTGGCGGGACTGGGACAGCTGCTCCTGGCTCTGGGCGCGCAGCTGCTCCGCCTCCTGCCGCTGGGTCTCAGCCTGGCTGAGACTGTCGGCAATGCTCTTGGCCCGGCTGTCCAAAATGGCGTTGATGGGCTTGAAGAGGAACTTCTTCATCAGAAGGAACAGGATTAAAAGGTCAATAACGGTCCATAAAATGGTAAAGGGCTCAATGGTAAGCATGGCTGTTCCGCCTCCTTTTCTGGGTATTTCCCGCCGTTACTGCAGGAAAATCAGCACCAGGGCGGTGATGAAACCATAGATGGCGGTGGCCTCAGCCAGGGCGCAGCCCACGATTAGGGAGCTGCGGATCTGGCCGGCGGCCTCCGGCTGGCGGGCGATGGCCTCCGTGGCCTTGCCGGTGGCAAATCCGATTCCGATACCGGCGCCGATGCCGGTCAGCACCGCGATGGCGGCTCCAATTGCAGCAGTCATGATAATACTCCTCCGTTTCAGATAGTCAGTAAAAATTGGGAAGGCGGGGCGGGGCTCAACTCTCCTCCAGGGACTCGCCGATGAAAAGGGCGGTGAGGAAAACGAAGACCACCGTCTGGATCAGCCCGTCGAAGATGTCAAAATACAGGCTGAACGCCACCGGCACCACCACCGGCACCAGCAGCTTGACCAGCTCCATCACCACAAAGGCCGCCAGCACGTTGCCGAACAGCCGCATGCACAAGCTCAGCGGGCGGATGGCCACCTCCATGATGTTGATGGGCAGCATGATGGCCACCGGCTCCACAAACTGGCGCAGCCCGCCCTTCATGCCCTTGTAGCGGAAGGCGGCGCCGTAGATCAGCGCCACGCTGGTCAGCGCCAGGGCCGCCGTCACGTTGAGGTTCTTGGTGGGCGGCACCAGGCCGACCAGACCGCTGAGGTTGCTCAGACCGATGAACAGCCCCACCGTCCCCAGCCAGGGGGCGAAGGCCCTACCGTGCCTGCCGATGTTGTTGAGGCAGAAATTGTTCATGAAGTCCACAAAATACTCCAGCACCAGCTGGACCCGCCCGGGGTTCTCCTTCTTGAGATGCCGGGTCATGAGGATCACCGCCGCGGTCAGCACCGCCATCAAAATCCAGCTCACCACCACCGACTGGCTGACGGGGATCCCCCCCAGCACCGGGATGGTAAAGGCGGTGGGGTTTTGCAGCTGCGCTGTCAGTTCTTCCTTGATATGCTCCATAGTCTCACCTCCTAACAGTACCTGTCTACTTTACTCGCATCGGCGGGGAAGAAAAAGAGTTAGGAAAGTAAAAAAAATAAGTCGACTAAAAAAAACAAAGTTGTTAAGATCTGTTAAGAAAAATTGACATAAGCCTGTCCCCTACGGTATACTATATTTGTAACATATTCCGAAGGGGGATTTTGGGCTCCGGCGGAAAATTTTGGAAAGGGGGCAGGACATGCAGCAGGAGAGGGGACACTCCATCCACCGCCAGCTGACGCGGATGAACCTGACGCTGGTGATCGCCACGGCGCTGATGGCCCTTGTGGGGACGCTGGTGATCACGGTGCGGATGGAGTTTCAGACCATTGACAACAATCTCACCAACATGGCGAAGGTGATGGCGCAGCTGCCCCAGGCCCAGCTGGTGCTCACCGGCCAGGCGGAGAACGAGTGGCTGACGGCGTACCTGGACGGGGCGGTGGCGTCGGTGGAAAATATTGATATTATCCTGGTGGGAGACCGGGAGGGGACGCTCTTTTACAGCCAGGATCACACCCAGGTGGGCACGGTCTACGGGGCGGACGCCTGGCGCAGCGCGCTGTCCGGGGAGGTCACCGTGGCGGGGGCCGAGGGCCTGGACCAGGCGGAGCGGTGCGCCTTTGCCCCGGTGACGGACGGGCAGGGGGAGGTTGTGGGCTTTGTGGCCGTGGGGATCTACGCCCGCAACGTCCGGATGCTGGTGTGGTCCACCATAGGGCAGTTCCTCTTGATCGCGGCGGCGGCGTGCCTGTTTGCCATGCTGCTGAGCAGCCGGGTCTCCCGGCGCATCAAGGAGGCGCTGATGGGCTATGAGCCGGAGGACCTCAGCCGCCTCTTCCGCCGGCAGGAGGTGGTGATGGAGTCCCTGGAGGAGGGGATCGTCGCCATCGACCACTTCGGGCGGATCATCTATATGAACCAGGCCGCCGCCGGGCTGTACGGCCTGTCCGACAGGAGGGAGGCCCTGGGGCGGTTCGCCCGGGACTTCGGCCGCGGCAGCACCCTGGAGCGGCTGCTGCAGACCGGCAAGGCCGAGCGGAACGTCAGCATCGACTTCCTCCCCGGCGGGCGGGTGCTGTCCGACCGGTTCCCCATCCGGCAGGAGGGGAAGGTGGTGGGCGCGGTGGCCATTTTCCGGGACCGCACCGAGGTGACCCGGCTGGCGGAGGATTTGACGGGGGTGCGCCACATGGTGGAGGCCATGCGGGCCTATACCCACGAGTTTATGAATAAGCTCCATGTGATCCACGGCCTTCTCCAGATGGAGCGGTACGACATGGCCAAGGAGTATATCATGGACATCACCCGCACCCAGCACCAGGCCATCAGCCGGGTGATGGAGCGGATTTTGGATCCCACGGTGGCGGCCCTGCTGGTGGGCAAGACCAGCCGGGCGGCGGAGCTGGGCATCCGCCTCATCCTGGGGGCGGACAGCCAGCTGGGCGCTGTGGGGCGGTTCCTCCCCAGCGCGGCGCTGGTGTCTGTGCTGGGCAACCTCATTGACAACGCCATGGACAGCCTCAACCAGTCGGGGCGGCAGCCAAAGGAGGTCACCGTCTCCATCCAGGAGGCGGAGAAGGGCCTCTTCCTCTGCGTGGAGGATACGGGCCTGGGGATCGACCCCGCCGTGCTGCCCCACATCTTTGAGGAGGGCTTTTCCACCAAGGGGGAGGACCGGGGCACGGGCCTGTCCCTGGTGAAAGAGGTGGTGGACACCTACCACGGCCAGATCCGGGTAGAGAGCGAGCGGGAGGTGGGGGCGGTCTTTTACGTCTCCTTCCACCAGAGCCAGGAGGAGGGTTCCCCATGAGCTATCAGACGGTTATTGTGGAGGACGACCCCATGATCGCCCTGCTCAACCGGGGCTTTGTGGAGCGGGACCGGCGGTTTTCCGTGGTCCAGGAGTTTAGGGACGGCAGGTCCGCCCTGCGCTGGTTCCGGGAGAAGAGGGCGGACCTGCTGATCCTGGACGTGTATATGCCGGGCCTCACCGGGGCGGAGCTGCTGCGGCGGCTGCGGGAGATGGGGGCGGGGGTGGACGCGGTGATGGTCACCGCCGCCAACGACGCCAAAACGGTGGACGGCCTTTTGAAGCTGGGGGTGGTGGACTACCTGGTAAAGCCCTTCACCCAGGAGCGGTTCCAGCAGGCGCTGGACACCTTCTGCCGCCACCGGGAGGCGGTGTCCCAGCAGGGGGGGAACGTGTCCCAGCAGGATCTGGACGCCATCTTCTGCCGCAGCGCCCCGCCGGAGACGCTGCCAAAGGGGCTGCAGAGCCAGACCATGGGGCGGCTGCGCCAGTGCCTGGCCGCCACCGCCGCTGCCGGCTGCACCAGCGACGAGCTGGCCGCCGCGGCCGGGCTCTCCGCCGTGACGGTGCGCCGGTACATGAACTACCTGGTGGAGCGGGGCGAGGTGGTCAGCAGCATCAACTACGACACCGGCGGCCGCCCGTCGGTGCTCTATTGCCCCAGGCAGCAGAAGGCCACCGGGCTGTAGCCGCGGCGGAAGAAGAAGCCGCCTCCCATGCCGTTTGGCATGGGAGGCGGCTTTTTTTGCGGGAGAGACTTAGGCCATCTTCTCCTTGATCTTGGACAGGCGGTTGAGGGCCTCGTAGAGGGTCTCGTCCTTCTTGGCGAAGTGGAGACGGATAATGTTGTTGATGCCCTTCTCGTTGAAGAAAGAGGTGCCGGGGACGGCGGAGACGCCCACCTTGTGGGTCAGCTCCTCGCAGAACGCCACGTCTGTCTGATCCTTCTTCAGATAGGGGGTGATGTCGGCCAGGACGAAGTAGGTGCCCTGGGGGTCGGTGTAGGGGATGCCGATGTCGGTGAGGCCCTTGGTGAAGATCTCCTTCATGTGGGCGTAGTGGGCGCCGAACTCCTCATAGTAGCTGTCGGGCATCTCCAGGCCCACCACGGCGGCCTCCATCAGCGGGGAGGGGGCGCCCACGGCGTTGAAGTCGTGGTACTGCTTGATCCGGTCCATGATGGGCTTGGGGGCGATGGCGTAGCCCAGGCGCCAGCCGGTGATGGAGTAGGTCTTGGACAGGGAGGAGCAGCTCACCGTCCGCTCCCACATGCCGGGCAGGCTGTTCATATAGATGTGCTTGTGGCCCTCGTAGACGATGTGCTCATAGACCTCGTCCATAATGGCGTAGGTGTCGTACTTGACGCAGAGGTCGGCGATGAACTTCATCTCCTCGGCGGTGAACACCTTGCCGCTGGGGTTGGAGGGGTTGCAGATCAGGATGGCCTTGGCGCCCTGCTTGAAGGCGTCCTCCAGCACCGTCGGGTCAAAGTTGAAGGCCGGGGGCTTGAGGGGGACGAACACCGGCTCACAGTCGGCAAAGATGGCCTGGGCCCGGTAATTTTCAAAGTAGGGGGAGAACATGATGATCTTGTCCCCGGGGTTGGTGAGGGCGAAGATGGTGTCCACCATGGCCTCGGTGGAGCCGATGGTGGCCACGATCTCCGTCTCCGGGTCGATGGTCCGGCCCATAAAGCGGCCGCACTTTTTGGCGATGGCCTGGCGGAAGTTGGGGGCGCCCATGGTGATGGGGTACTGGTGGGGCCCCTCATAGCTCACCTGGGCCAGCCGGTCCAGCATGGCCTTGGGCGGGTCGAAGTCGGGATAGCCCTGGGCCAGGTTGATGGCGCCGCAGCCGAGGGCGATCCGGGTCATCCGGCGGATGACGGAGTCTGTGAAAAGCCGGTTCTTTCTGCTCAGTTCCTGCATAGTGTTTTATCCTCGTTCCTTCTAAAATATAAGCTCTGTTTGCTGGGGCTTGCGCCCGCCCCCCTCTTAGCCGGGGGTTACTGGATGGACAGCTGCTGGGCGGAAATGGGGGTGATGCCGTTTTCCTCCAGCAGGCTGCACAGCTGCTCGGTATCCTCCACCCGGAAGATCATGAGGGCCCGGTCGTTGATCCGGCTAAAGACGGAGTACATATACTCCACGCTGATGTTCTCCCGGCCCAAAATCTGCAGCACGGCGGCCAGCCCGCCGGGCTTGTCGGGGACGGCCACCGCCACCACCGGCGTCATGGAGAGAATGAACCCGTGCTCCAGCAGCACCGCGGAGGCCTCCTGGGACTTGTCGGCGATGAGGCGCAGCACGCCGTAGTCCTTGGTCTCGGCGATGTGGATGGCCCGCAGGTCGATGTTGTGCTCCGCCAAAACAGAGGTGATCTCGGCCAGCTGCCCGGCCCGGTTCTCCAGAAACACAGAGATCTGATGGATGGTCATAGCGCTCGACTCCTCTCTTTTTTCTTGAATGGTTGGGCGGCGTCAGATCTTCCGCTTGTCGATGACCCGGACGGCCTTGCCCTCGCTGCGGGTGATGGACTTGGGCGCCACCAGCTTCACCTTGGCGTAGATGCCCAGCATGGCCTTCAGCGCGGCCACGATCCTCTTTTCCCGGTCGGCCACCTGGCTGAGCTGGTCGGAGAACATCTCCGGCGTCATCTCCACCTGGACCTCCAGGGTGTCGGAGTTGTTGACCCGGTCCACAATGATCTGGTAGTTGGCGCTGTACCCCTGCTCCAGGAGCACCGTCTCGATCTGGGAGGGGAAGACGTTGACGCCCTTGATGATGAGCATGTCGTCGCTGCGGCCCATGGGCTTGCTCATCTTCACATGGGTGCGGCCGCAGGAGCACTTCTTCCGGCTGAGCACGCAGATGTCCCGGGTGCGGTAGCGCAGCAGGGGGA
>CALWXD010000025.1 GCA_944385425.1 uncultured Oscillospiraceae bacterium
GCAGGAGGTTGTTTGATATGAGCGCATTGACTGATCTGATCTATGCCGGTTCCAATGCCGTGGCGGGCCTCACGGAGGGGGCCGTGAACGACGCCATCGCCAAGCACGGCGCCGACACCCCTGTTGCTTTCCCCGACACCGCCTACTTCTTCCCCACCATCTACGCCGCCACCGGCGTGAAGGTGAAGACCCTGGGGGACCTGCCCGCCTGCGTGGACGTCCTCAAGAGCCTCATCACCAATGAGGACGACATCGGCAAGGCGCTGAACGCGGGCCTCGCCACCGCCGTGGGCGCGGAGATCATCGAGGGGCTGAAGTACCTGGACGGCGCCAACCCCTATGAAAACGAGTCCGGCATCGGCTTTGTGCCCGACCCCATCATCCGCTCCCTGGGCGTGCCCCTGGTCACCGGGGACATCCCCGGCGTGGCTGTGGTGCTGGGTAAGGCGGACAAGGCCGAGGACGTGGCGGCGGTGGTGAAGGACTACCAGTCCAAGGGCATTTTGACTTTCCTGGTGGGCGACTGCATCGAGCAGGCCGCGGAGCAGGGGGTGAAGATGGGCCTGGAGCTGCGGGTGGTGCCCCTGGGCCACGACGTCACCAGCGTCATCCATGTGGTCACCGTGGCCATCCGGGCGGCCCTCATCTTCGGCAACGTCCAGACCGGCGACCTGGCCGCCCTCCTCGCCTACACCAAGGACCGCGTCCCCGCCTTTGTCAACACCTTCGGCCCCCTCAACGAGGTAGTGGTCTCCGCCGGCGCCGGCGCCATCGCCCTGGGGTTCCCCGTGGTGGTGGACCAGGACATCGGCGATCTGCAGGTGCCCGGCGCCCTGGAGTATGAGGGGGACCACGGCGAGACGGTGAAACGCTCCCTGGCCCTGCGGAATATCCACATCAAGGTCAAGGAGCTGCCCATCCCCGTGGCCTTCGCCGCCGCCTTCGAGGGGGAGATCATCCGCAAGGCGGACATGAAGGTGGAGTTCTGGTCCAGCAAGAATACCACCTGCGAGCTGGTGACCATGCGGGAGGCCGGCCAGGTGGAGGACCACAAGATCACTCTGGTGGGCCCCGACATCGACAGCGGCGAGGTGGAGTACCCCATCGCCACCTATATCGAGGTCTACGGCGCCAAGATGCAGAAGGACTTCGAGAGCGTCATCGAGCGGAAGATCCACGCCTGGTTCAACTACCTGGAGGGCGTGATGCACACCGGCCAGCGCAACCAGATCCGCATCCGCATCAGCAAGGACGCCTGGGAGAAGGGCCTCCGCATGCGCCACTTCGGCGAGGTGCTCTACTACATGATCATGGACGAGTTCGCCGCCGTGGTGGACAAGTGCCAGGTCACCCTGGTCACCGACCCCGATGAGGCCGCCCGCATCCTCAAGGAGGAGGCCACCCCTGCCTACAACGCCCGGGACGACCGCCTGGCCTCCATGACCGACGAGAGCGTGGACCAGTTCTATACCTGCACCCTGTGCCAGTCCTTCGCCCCCAGCCACGTCTGCGTGGTGACGCCGGAGCGCCTGGGCCTGTGCGGCGCGGTGAGCTGGCTGGACGCCAAGGCCACCAAGGAGCTCAACGACGCCGGCCCCTCCCAGCCCATCAGCAAGGAGGGCTGCACCGACCCGGTGAAGGGCTACTACCCCGACGTGGACCGGATGGTCCACGAGGCGTCCCACGGCGCCCTGGAGCATGTGAGCCTCTACTCCATCATGGAGGACCCCATGACAAGCTGCGGCTGCTTTGAGTGCATCTGCGGCATCGAGCCCATGTCCAACGGCGTCATCATCGTCAACCGGGAGTACAAGGGCATGACCCCCACTGGCATGACCTTCGGCGAGCTTGCCAGCATGACCGGCGGCGGCGTCCAGACCCCCGGCTTTATGGGCCACGGCCGCCACTTCATCGCCAGCCACAAGTTTGCCGCCGCCGAGGGCGGCCCCGCCCGCATCGTCTGGATGCCCAAGGAGCTGAAGGACGACGTGGCCCCCCGCCTCAACCAGACCGCCAAGGAGATGTACGGCATCGACAACTTCTGCGACATGATCGGCGACGAGACCATCGCCGAGGACGCGGAGACCCTGCTGACCTTCCTCACGGAGAAGGGCCACCCGGCGCTGAGCATGGAGCCGCTGATGTAACATCCGGTTAAAAAACAGGGCAAGGAGGGGAGTTTCTCCCCTCCTCTCTGCTGTAGCGGGAGATATTGACAAAAAATTAACAGATTAACCTTGACAAGGCCTCCCCGCCCCGATATACTAGGCTCATCGAGTTTGCCGCCGCCGAGGGGGCGGCGGGCAGGATGGAGAAAGGAACCGTTGTACTATGTTCACAGTGACATTTCGCATTTCCGGCGCCCAGCCGGTGACCATCAGCGCCAACGGCGGGGAGAACCTGCTGGATGTGGCCCGGAAGGCCAATGTGGCCATTGACGCCCCCTGCTCCGGCAACGGGGCCTGCGGCAAGTGCCGGGTCCGGCTGGTGAAGGGCCTGCTGGACTCCCCCATCAACCGCCACCTCACGACGGAGGAGTATGAGGCCGGGTGGCGCCTGGCCTGCTGCGCCAAGGTGGCCGGCGACGTGGTCATTGAGGTGCCGGATATCGCCTCCGCCTACCGCAGCCGCATGAAAATGGCGGATCTGGAGTCGCCGGCGGAGGTGGCCATTTTTGAGGACCTCCGCAAGCAGCTGCTGGAGGCCGGCTTTACCTTCCAGAGCGATTTGGAATTCCTGGAGGTCCAGCTCACAGAGCCCACCACCGACGACACCATGCCCGACAACGAGCGGCTGATCCGGGCGGTGGAGGAGGCCACCGGCGTGCCCTATGACAGCATCGTGCTGCCCTACTCCGTGCTGAAGGACCTGTGCTGGGTGCTGCGGGAGAGCGAGTGGAAGGTGAAGTGCGTCATCTCCCGAGACTTTGACCGCATCCAGATCCGGGACGTGCTGCCCCAGTCCAACCACGACCCCATGGTGGGGTTTGCCCTGGACGTGGGCACCACCACCCTGGCGGGGATCCTGGTGGATCTGCAGACGGGGAAGATCCTGGCCAAGGCCAGCTGCGGCAACGGCCAGATCCGATACGGCGCCGACGTCATCAACCGGATCATCGAGTCGGAGAAGCTGGGGGGGCGCCGGCGCCTGCAGGACGCGGTGATCAAGGAGTCCATCATCCCCATGCTGGCCCAGATGTACCAGACCGCCAACATCAACCCCCGCCGGATCTACCGCATGGTGCTGGCGGGCAACACCACCATGAACCACCTGGCCCTGGGCCTCTACTGCGACCCCATCCGGATGGAGCCCTTCGTGCCCAGCTTTTTCCGCACCAGGTACATCTTCGTCCGGGACATTGGGCTGCGGATGAACCCCCTGGCGGAGCTGGTGGTGGCCCCCAACATCGGAAGCTATGTGGGCGGCGACATCACCGCCGGCACCCTGGTGAGCATGATCTGGAACCGGCCGGAGCTGAGCCTCTTCATCGACCTTGGCACCAACGGGGAGCTGGTCTTCGGCAACAACGAGTTCCTCATGTCCTGCGCCTGCAGCGCCGGCCCCGCCTTTGAGGGGGGCGACATCTCCTGCGGCATGCGGGCCACCGACGGGGCCATCGAGGCGTGCACCATCGACAAGGAGACCATGGAGCCCGCCCTCACCGTCATCGGCGGCGGGGAGCCGGTGGGCATCTGCGGCAGCGGCATCATCGACATCATCGCCGAGCTCTTCCGCTGCGGCATCATCAACGGCAAGGGCAAGATCGTCCGGGAGGGGCCCCGGATCGTCCGGGACAAGCACGGCATGGGTAGCTATATCCTGGCCTTCCAGCGGGACACCGGGGGGGTGAAGGACGTGTCCATCAACGAGGTGGATATCGACAACTTCATCCGGGCCAAGGGGGCCATTTTCTCCGCCACCACCACCATGCTCTCCTCCCTGGGCTTTGACCCCTCGGTGATTGAGAACGTCTATGTGGCCGGCGGCATCGGCAGCGGCATCAACATGAAAAACGCCGTCACCATCGGCATGTTCCCGGACATCCCCCTGGACCACTTCCACTACATCGGCAATTCCTCCCAGGCCGGGGCCTACGCCATGCTGCTGAGCAGCCAGGCCCGGGAGAAGGTTTTCGAGCTGGGCCGGTCCATGACCTACCTAGAGCTGAGCAACGAACCCGGTTACATGGACGAGTTCGTGGCCGCCTGCTTCCTGCCCCACACCGACAGGAGTCTGTTCCCCAGCGTGGGGGAGGCGTAAGCGACGGGGCTGCCTGCCCCCGGAGGGCTGATTCGCCCATCGCCGGGCGGGCGGGAACGCAACCGGGGGCTCCGCCCCCAAACCCCGGTGGCTCCGAAGCCAGCCCCTTCGGAATGTGGCTCCCGGGCCTCCCCGGCCCGGACCCGGGTGCTTATCGCCGGGGGTTGCCCACCCCCGGACCCTGGGGTTCACTTTTGTACGCACAAAAGTGAACCGAAAAAGCGCCAGCCCCCTTTGGGCTGGACCCCGGCTTTTCTCCAATCGGATTTGATTAGGCTTAGATAGCACGTTGCCACTGAATGTCCCTTTTGCCGCTGGCTCCTCGTAATCGGTGCGGCGATCATCTCACTTCGCCTGTCGGCCCTCGGGATGACAGGCACTTCTGGTCACGCGAAACAAGGAGATGTCTCTACCCCTTTAACAGGGCAACAGCCGAAGTCGGATGAGATACCCGGTAGAGATCAGATTCCCGAAGGATCCGCTAATTCGATGGCACCGCACCATCTAAGCATGATAAAGTCCGATTAGACAAAAGGGGGTCTGGGGTCTCCCCAGC
>CALWXD010000026.1 GCA_944385425.1 uncultured Oscillospiraceae bacterium
ACCCCAACGCGGGGAAGACCACCCTCTTCAACGCCCTCACCGGCTCCAACCAGTATGTGGGCAACTGGCCGGGCGTCACGGTGGAGAAGAAGGAGGGCATCGCCAAGGTGGGGGAGCTGAGCTTTACCCTGGTGGACCTGCCGGGGATCTACTCCCTCTCCCCCTACTCCATGGAGGAGATCGTGGCCCGGCGGTTCATCATCGAGGAGAAGCCCGACGCCATCATCAATATTGTGGACGCCACCAACCTGGAGCGGAACCTCTACCTCACCATGCAGCTTTTGGAGCTGGAGCGGCCCACGGTGCTGGCGCTGAACTTTATGGACGAGGTGGAGAAGAAGGGCATCACCATCGACTGCGGCCGCCTCTCCGCCCGGCTGGGGATCCCGGTGATCCCCATCTCCGCCCGGGACAACTACAACATTGACGAGCTGGTGAAGGAGGCCCACCGGATGATGCACACCGGCCTCACATTGGAGCCGGACGACCTGTACGACGACTTCACCCACATGATCCACCACCGCATCACCGAGATCATCCACGACCGGTGCTACAGCGTGGGGCTCCCCTCCCACTGGGCCTCCATCAAGCTTTTGGAGGGGGACGAGGACGTGGCACAGCGGCTGGGCCTCAACGAGGCCACCCGGCAGCGCATCGAGGAGATCGCCCGGGAGTATGAGGCCGCCACCCCCCTGGGGGACCGGGAGACCATGATCGCCGACAGCCGCTACCGCTTTGTGGAGCTGGCGGTGCGCTACGCGGTGAAAAAGCCGGATGAGGGCGGGAAAAAGACGGTCACCGAGCGGATCGACGACGTCGTGACCAACAAGTACCTGGCCATCCCGGTGTTCCTGGCGATGATGCTGGTGATGTTCCTCTTCACCTTCTCCGGGCCGGGCAAGTGGCTGGGAGACCTTATGGCCTGGTTCATCGACGGGGTTTTGACCCCCGGCGTGTCCGGGTGGCTCACGGCCATCTCCGCGCCGGGGTGGCTCTCGGGCCTTCTGGTGGACGGCATCATCGCCGGCGTGGGCGGCGTGCTGGTGTTCCTGCCCCAGATCGCGGTGCTGTTCCTCTTCCTCTCCATGCTGGAGGACACGGGCTATATGGCCCGGGCCGCCTTCGTCATGGACCGGACGCTGCGCCACTTCGGCCTCTCCGGCAAGGCCTTCATCCCCATGCTGATGGGCTTTGGGTGCACGGTGCCCGCCGTGATGGGGGCCAGGACCATGGAGAATGAGAAGGACCGGCGGATGACCATCCTCCTGGTGCCCTTCATGTCCTGCGGGGCAAGGCTCCCCATCTACGCGCTGATGACCGCCGCCTTCTTCCCGGACTGGGCCGGGGTCATCGTCTTCTCCATCTACGTCCTCTGCCTCCTCATGGCCATCTTCAGCGGCATCTTCATGAAGAAAACCCTCTTCAAGGGCGAGCCCGCCCCCTTCCTGCTGGAGCTGCCCCCCTACCGGATGCCTACCCTCAAAAACATCTCCCTCCACGTCTGGGAGCGGGTGCGGGACTTCCTCACCCGGGCCGGCACCATCATCCTCGCCATGAGCATCGTGCTGTGGTTCCTCCAGAACTTCAACACCTCCCTCCAGATGACCGGCAGCGTGGAGGACAGCATCCTGGCCGCCGTGGGCACCTTCATCGCCCCCGTCTTCGCGCCCCTGGGCTACGGGTTCTGGCAGGCGGCGGTGGCCCTCCTCACGGGCCTCATCGCCAAGGAGGCCGTGGTCAGCTCCATGAGCGTGTTCTATGGGTTCTCCCTCACCGACTACGCCGCCGCCGGCGCCCTCATGGCCGCCACCTTTACCCCCGCCGCCGCCCTCAGCTTTATCGCCTTCTGCGCCCTTTACACCCCCTGTGTGGCCGCCGTCGCCACCATCCGCAGGGAGATGAACAGCAAGCGCTGGACCGCCGTCTGCCTGGGGTGGCAGCTGCTGATCGCCTACGCGGTGAGCTTTCTCGTCTACCACATCGCCCAGATCCTTCTATGAGACGTTCTCATGGAAAACCCCCGGAAGAGCCGCCCTCTCCGGGGGTTTTCCGCGGCGATACATTATAATAAAATAAGCTCCCCCAGAATTTGTAAAAAAATGCGGAATCCGGTCGATAATTATGTTGGACTTTTTCGGCGGGTTGACCGGGGAAATGCAACGGCCCGGCCAGATGGGGAACAAGGCAAAGCTCCCCTCCCCCCAGACCCCCCTTTTCCCCCGCCGGCGGCAGACGCTGGTCCTCCTTCCAGCGTGTGGACGGTTTGTTACAAGTATGTTACAAAAGCCGGGAACCCCTTGCAATGGGGGCGAAAGACGTGTATATTGAGCATGCGGAAGGCCCAGTGGGGGAGGATTGCTCCCCGGGACAGATACGGGACCGGCTAGCCACGGTATGTGTGCCGGTGTGTATCCTCCGAAGCAAAGCTGACCGCAAAAAAGATAAGGGGAGATAATACGCCCCTGGGAAAGTACTTTTACGATGGCGAAAACGTCGAAAAAGAGGCTTTCCGGACGGATTACCGAACTTTATCGCAAACTTTCAGAAGGAGGAAATTCCACCATGAGAAATCTCAAGAAGATTCTCGCCCTGGTCCTGGCTCTCGTTATGTCCCTGAGCCTTGTGACCATCGCCAGTGGGGCTGATTTCAACGACGCCGACGAAATCGAACTCACTGAGGCTGTGGACGTCATGAGCGCCATCGGCGTGCTTGAGGGCCACAACACCGGCGACTTCGCTCCCCAGGGCACCCTGACCCGTGAGCAGGCCGCCAAGATCATCACCTACATGCTGCTGGGTGAAAATGCCGAGCGCCTCAGCGTTGGCAGCAGCTCCTTCAGCGACGTGGCCGCTGACCGCTGGTCCGCCGCTGACATCGAGTACTGCACCACCCTGGGCATCATCGCCGGCTATGGCGACGGCACCTTCGGCCCCGCCAACACCCTCACCGGCTATGCCTTCGCCAAGATGCTGCTGACGGCTCTTGGGTACAAGGCTGACGCCGAGAGCCTCACCGGCACCGGCTGGACCGTCAACGTCTCCCGTCTGGCGCTCCAGATCGGCCTGGACGACGGCATCGAGGACATCAGCTGGAGCAGCTCCATCACCCGTGAGCAGGCCGCCCAGATGGCCCTCAACGCCATCAAGACCCCCCTGGTCCAGTATGAGAGCGGCACCACCGTCATCGTCAACGGCACCCCCGTGACCGTGGGCAGCGGCGACGCCTACTATGTCACCACCACCCTGGCCAAGGAGCAGCGCATCGGCAAGGACACCCTCTCCAACTCCAACGAGTACACCGTTGAGTTCGGCGAGCGCTACTTCCCCAAGCTGGTGCTGGACGAGGACGTGGACGCCTTCGGCCGCCCCTCCTACACCTGGGTCTATGACGGCGAGGACATCAACACCTACATCAACAGCGCCCTGCTGAAGGCCGAGTACACCGAGAGCGTCACCGGCAAGGATCTCTACGACCTGCTGGGCCGCAGCGTCATCGAGGATGAGAACTACACCTTCTCCATCTACATCGACGGCGAGACCGAGAAGGAGTACCTGGACGCTGACGATCTGGGCTACTTCTTCACCCGGGGCAACCTGGTCCGCACCAACACCAAGACCGTGGGCGGCACCGGCAACGGCGTCCTCACCCAGGTGTATGTGGACACCGAGTCGGAAGAGGTCATCATCGCCATCATCAACACCTATCTGGCCAAGGCCTCCCGCGACTATGACGAGGACGACGACGAGCTGCGCCTGACCGTCTACTCCATTGACGACAAGAACAGCAGCACCACCGCCGCCAACTATGTCAAGGATACCGACGAGACTGCCTCCTTCGACGTCTCCGGCGAGGACTTCGCCATCGCCGACTACGTCAGCGGCGACCTCATGCTGGTGACCGTGGCCGAGGGCGCTGTCCAGACCATCGCCGATCCCGAGATCATCTCCGATGCCGTGATCGACGCCTTCAAGCTGGACAGCTATGTGGAGGCCTCCGGCACCCAGTACGACTATGCCAGCTCCGTCTCCTATGATCCCGACGTGCTGAACCTGTACAGCGACAGCAACCTGAAGGATATCACCTACGACATCATCCTGGATCCCTACGGCTACATGATCGGCATTGAGCAGAACGAGGATCCCGACGTGTACCTGTTCCTCACCGGCATGGACGCCAGCAAGAGCAACATCAACAGCGCCACCGCTGAGGCCACTGCCATCTTCACCGACGGGCAGATCGCTACCATCGACATCAACACCCGGAAAAGCGAGAACGCCAGCGGCGACCGCCTGGTTTCGGACGCTGACGCGGTGATGAACATCTGGTGCACCTACACCGTCAACAGCGAGGGCGTCTATACCCTCTACCAGGTGGGCACGGATGCCGCCGCTGACGGCGCGGCCCAGAGCCACGACGACGCTACGACCCGCACCGAGATCGACAAGTCCCACATCTCCCTGGACGGCGCCGGCAGCATCAGCCGCGTGTACGGCAACGACGAGTCCATCTACCTGATCGTGGATACGGACAAGATCGACTCCAACTCCGTCTACACCTCCACCGGCGCGGGTGATGTTGATACGGATGAGACCGACGATGCCGCCATCGTCTACGACGTCAGCGGCGTGGTCACCGGCGTGGAGAACACGGACATCACCGTGCTCGACCGCACTGACGTCATCAACCTGTACACTAGCAGCCCTGCTGATCCGGACGACATCAACGCCTCTACTGATCAGAACCCCGACAACATCTCCTACGGCACCTATGTCCTGTTTGACGACAACGCCTATGTGATCGCCGCCGTGGTGGTGGGCGAGGACGCCGGCTCCTCCAGCAGCTTTGTCTACGTCACCAGCTCCGACGCCAACCGCGAGCGGTACAGCAGCGCTGACGGCGAGTACACCTGGACCCGCGAGGTCTCCATCAACGGCCAGCCCGGCGAGCTGACCTATGTGGGCGACGAGCTGAGTGAGATCGGCGGCACCAGCCGCACCGGCGGCATGGACCAGGGCAAGTGGTACTATGTGACCTACTACGCCGACGGCACCGTGAAGAAGGCCGATGAGGTGCTGCTCACCGATACCACCAAGGGCGGCTATACCATCGAGACCGGCGATAATAACACTACACACGGTATTCAGAATGCTGTGGCGGAGATCGAGAACGATACGGAGCACATCCTGCTGAACAACTCCGTGGAGAACGGTCTGACCTTCAGCAGCGGCACCCTGTACTCCAGCTACTCTGACACAGAGGGCATCTGGGTCAGCCCCAACGTCTATGTGGTCCGCCTGCAGAGCGTGGACGACGACGACTACGCTGAGATCGAGTACTACGAGGGCCGCGACGGTCTGGAGGACGCTCTGGATGATCTGAACGTGTCCAAGAGCACCGAGATCGAGGTCAGCGCCATCATCGAGGACGGCGCCGCCATGGTCATCGTGCTGAACAACTACCACGACCGTTACACCGATGAAGGTAAGGATCCGGAGACCGACGGCGCGTATCGGATCGTTGAGACCGACGCCGCCAACGACTTCGCCAATCCCACCTACTACGGCGAGACGCTGACTCAGACCGAGGAGCTGGATGCTATCTACGACATGCTGGTGGACGCCGGCTGCACCGATATCGTTTATGATGAGAGCAGCAGCGAGTGGAGTTTCACCAAGGCCAACGGCCGCGGCGTGACCGGGAAGACCATTACGCTGACCCAGGTATTCGATCTGGATCTCGTGTCTGTCGACAGCGTCAACGGCGCTGACGTAACACCCAGAAGTGTGTATCTTGGCAACGGTACTTCTGTGACTGTCACTTTGACCCGCGTGTCTGGTGCAACCGACTGGGGCACTGCTCCCAGCACGATTACCCTTACAAACGGGGATAGTGAGACCATCACTGTCAGCACCGGTATCACTAAGGTCGACAATCGGACGGTTACCTTCACTCTAACTGGTACAACCGACGTCGATGCCGACGAGACTTGGACTGTCAGCTGGGCATAACATTCACCTTCTGACGAGCCAATGAGAACCCCCCGGGCTGATGGCCCGGGGGGTTCCCCTTTTTACTGATCCGTGAAGGAGAGGGCCAGGACCCAGTAGGACTGGCCTGCCACGTTTTGCTGCTGCTTTTCGTTGTAGTCGAAGTAGGTCAGCTGCGTCCCCGACCACAGGGTGTCCATGGTGGTGTAGCTGATGGAGGTGGTGGCGCCGGAGAGGTAGGTGAGGGCCGTGGCGGCGCCGCCCAGGCCGAAGGTGACCGAGGTGGGCCCCACGATGAAGAAGGCGGCGGGCACGGCGGAGAAGGTGAGGGTGCTGGGGTGGTCCGGGCCGAAGACGCCGGTGCCGGTGTAGGTGAGGATCTCCATGCCGCAGTTGCCCCGCTGGGACAGCTGGCCCGCCAGGGAGTGGAGGGCGGCGTCCAGCTTTTGGGTCATGTCGTTGAAGTCGTCCATCATGATTCTGTCGGTCTCCACCCACTGGGGGAGCTGATAATTTTGGGTATAGTCCATGCTGAAAATTCCTTTCTGTTGTTGAATTTTGTCCCGACTTTTTATTTGTTTTTGCCCGCGACATGCGCGTGGGCAAAAACACCTCTCGCCCCTCCAGTGTGCGGCGGAACGCCGTGCCCGCGGAGGGGCGCTTTCTCAAAGCGAAACCAATCGGTTTCGCTTTGAAGAAAATAAGCCGGTACACCTTTAGGGGTGTACCGGCTTTTGGTTGGATGAAGTTGTGCAACAAAAAAGTTTCAGCCCTGGGGCGGCTCCGCCGCCTGGGCCCCGGCGTCATCCTCGGCGCCGAAGATCTCGTGGCAGTGGGCGACGGCATATTCCAGCTTCTGGCGGACGGCGTCCGTCACCAGGGGGTTCTCCCCGTACTCCGCCAGGGCCCGGTGGGCGTCCAGCAGGTAGTCGGTCTTCTCCGCGCTCCAGACGTGGAGCATGAAGAAGGGCACATAGCTGACGCCGGTGACCCGCGTCTCCTCCCCGTCCTTGGTGAGCTCCAGCTGCAAAAGGGCGGTGACGTCGGTGTTGGTCTGGTTCTGGGCGGAGATGAAGTTGCCCAGGGAGTAGCAGACGAACCCCTCCCGCTCCCGGCCGTCCCAGCCGGTGGCGGTGATGGTCTCATAGGGCTCGATCACATGGGGGTGTCCCCCCAGAATGAGGTCCGCCCCGTTGGCCACCAAAAACTCCGCCAGGGAGCGCTGGTAGTCCGTGGGGGTATCCCGGTACTCCACGCCCCAGTGGATGATGACGGCGATGAGGTCCGCCCCCAGGCCCCGGGCCTTCTCCAGGTCCGCGGCCAGCAGGTCCTCGTCGGGGGTGGAGAGGGTGGTGGTGTAGTCCAGGTTGAAGAGGTTCACCGCGTAGGACTGGTCGTCGGGCACGGAGTAGCCGTTGAGGCCGTAGGTGTAGGACAGGAAGGCCACCTGGATGCCCCCCACGTCCGCCACCACCGCGTTGCTCTGGTCCCGCTCCTCCTGGGAGCGGTAGGTGCCCACATGGGCAAGGCCGGCCTCGTCCAGCACGTCCAGGGTGCGGTAGACGGCGTCCATCCCCTTGTCCCGGGTGTGGTTGTTGGCGGTGGACAGCAGGTCAAACCCCGCCTCCTTCAGGTCGTAGGCCAGGGCGTCCGGCGCGCCGAAGTTGGGGTAGCCGGTGTAGTCCCCGCCGCCGGGGAGGGTGGTCTCCAGGTTGGCCACGGCGTAGTCCGCCTGCTCCAGCCAGGGCTTTACATACTGGAAGACGTGGCTGTAGTCGTAGGTGTCCGTGGCGGGGTCATAGGCGTCTGCAATCTGGGTGTTGTGGTTCATCACGTCCCCCGCCACGGTGAGGGTGGCCACAACCGGCTCCGGCTCCTCCGGCTCCGGGGGGACAGGGTCCACCTCCACCACGGGGGGCTCCTCGTCCGCCGCCGGCTCCTCCGGCTGGGAGGGGGCGGCGCAGGCGCTGAGCAGCAGGAGGGCCGCCAGGGCCCATAGGATCATCCATTTTCGCATCATAAGTCTCCTTCCGCCTGGTCGATCTGCTGGTAGACCTGCTGGGTGATGGCGGCGCACAGGCCGTAGATCCCGTTTTCGTCTACCGCGCGGTCGGCGCCGGTGGAGATGACCACCACGCCGTTTTTGGTCTCGGGGTTGTAGGACATGAGGGCGTACACGCCGTAGGCGCTGCCGGTGTGGTAGTAGAGGGTATCCTGGCCGTAGATGCCCTCCTTCCGGCGCAGGGCCAGGCACTGGTCAAAGACGCTCTCGCCGTTGTCCGCCGTGAGGCGGGGCCGCTCCAGCTCCTCCACCGACGCCGCGTCCAGATAGCGCACGCCCTCGTAGATGCCGTCGTTTGCCAGCATGGCGATGAGCTTGGCGTAGTCCCCGGCGCTGGTGGTGAAGTTGCCGGAGTAGAACCCCACCGCCTCGCCGATCCCCTGGGGCAGGCGGGCGTTGGCCTGGCCGGCGGCGCTCCACTCGTTGACGGTGCCCCGGTAGAGGGAGGCCAGCTCCTCCGGCTCGAAGTTCGCGGTGTAGAAGGAGGCGTCCATCCCCATGGGAACCAGGAAGGCCTCCTGGGCGTAGGCGTCCAGGTTGGTGCCGCAGGCCAGCTCCAGGGTGGTGCCCAGGATGCCGAAGCCGTAGTTGCTGTAGCGCCAGACCGTCCCCGGCTCCGCCCCGGTGAAGGGGTGGCCGGACATCTGGGACTTAGCGGCGCTGAGGGTCTTCAGCCCCTCCAGCTCCGAGATGGTGGAGGTGTGGGTCAGCAAAAGCTCCAGGGAGATGGGGACGTCCGGGTAGGCGCGGCTGGAGACGTCAAAGCCCCACAGGGGGCTGATGGAGCCGTCCAGGGTGAGAAGGCCGTCCTCGATCATCCGCATGGCGCAGATGGCCACGGCCACCTTGGAGATGGAGGCGCAGCGGACCTTGGTGTCCGCCGTCATGGCCCGGCCGCCCAGGTCCGCCATGCCCCAGCCGCAGCTGGCGGTGACCGCGCCGTCCTCCACCACGGCCGCGGAGATCCCCACGGCGTTGTACTCCCCGGCCACACCGTCCACAATGGCCAGAAGGCTCTCCCCGTCCATCACCGGCAGCGTCCACTCCGGCGCCAGCTGGACCGACGGGTGCTTGACCTCCTCCGGCGTGGCCGCCCCTGTGGGGCTTATGGCGGGGGCCGCCGGGGCATGGGCTCCGTCCTCCAGGAACAGGCTGGCGCAGACGACGCCTGCCAGCAGCAGCGCCGGCAGCGCAATGGACAGCACCCGCTGCCGCCTGCCCCACTGGCAGAAGGCCTGGCGGGCCCGCTGAAAGATCTGGCGGACTTGCTCTGTCACAATGACTCCCCTCCTCCCGCCGCTGCCGGGCGGGCAGGGCGGTTTTTTCCGCAGCGCATCCCCGGCGGGGCGGCTGCTGCCGTAACAAGTGTATCATAGCACAGCTGCCGCCAAATTTCGAGAGCTTTCGCGAAAAAAGCGAAAAAAGCGAAAAAAGAGTGCCGGACCGTCAAGCGGCAGAAGCTTTTACGGCGCGGCGCGCCCTGCGCCAACCACCGGGCGGCAAAACAGCAGGCACACAGCTCCCTGTGTGCCTGCCGCGGGCTTTAGCGGTTTCCTCCGTCCCGCTATCTTCCCTCCCCCAGGATCTCCGCCAAGCGGTCGTGGTCCGGCACCGCCTCCAGGGGGCAGAGGAGCTCCACCACCGCCCTGCCGCCTAGGGCGCAGGCGGTGTTGGCCGGGCGGTAGAAGCTGCCGTTGGCCAGGGCCTCCATCTCCGCCCGGGTGGTCTGGGGGGCAAAGGCGGAGCGGATGTGGTAGCCGTCCCCGCCGCGG
The DNA here is from genome assembly GCA_944385425.1 of uncultured Oscillospiraceae bacterium. Lineage (GTDB taxonomy): Bacteria > Bacillota > Clostridia > Oscillospirales > Oscillospiraceae > CAJFPI01. Next base: position 9,823 of record CALWXD010000026.1, read on the forward strand.
TAGATATGGACCCGCTCGCAGAAGTCCACCGGATGGGGATCGAAGGCGTCGTCACAGATGGCCTCCAGCTGCCGCAGGCGGCAGTAGGGGGTCCCCCGCAGGGCAGCCACAAGGGGCGACAGGTACAGATCACAGACGATCTGGGCCCCCAGGGGCGGCCCCGCCACCCCCAGCACCGGTTTGCCGCCCACAAGGGAGAAGCTGCTCTTGCGGCCGGGGCCGTGGGCCAGCTCCGGCGCCAGCACCTCCCCCAGCCGGTCCAGCACCCGGAGGGTGAAGTCCTTTGTGCCCAGGGAGGAGCCGGCGATGATAACCGCGGCATCGCACCGCTCCAGGGCCCCCTGCAGCGCGGCTGTGATCCCCTCCAAGTCGTCCGCCGCTATGGACAGGCGCACCGCCTGCGCCCCCCACCGCTCCAGGTAGGCGGCGATCATATAGCTGTTGGAATCCACGTTTTTCCCCGGCGGCACCTGGTCCGTCGGGGCCACCAGCTCGTCCCCGGTGGGGAGCACCGCCACCCGCGGCCTGGCGTATACCGGCACGGTTTCTATGCCCCCCGCGGCAAAGAGGCCCACCTGGGCCGGCGTCAGAACGTCCCCCGCCCGTGCCAGCCGCTCGCCCCGGCGGAGGTAGCGCCCCGGCGGCGTAATCAGCTCCCCCCGCGCCTTGGGCGCCCGGCTGAGGGCGACGCCGGCGGCGGTGATCTCCACCTCCTCAATGGGGATCACCGCATCAAACCCGTCGGGAATGGCGATGCCGGTGTTGCAGAAGACGTAGTCCCGCCCCTCCCGCCACCGCCGGGTATCCGGCATGCCGGCGGCGAAATCGTCAAAGCGGACGCCGATGCCGTCAAACCGGCTGGACGGCCGGTTGGGCAGGGTGTTGCGGCTGAACACATCCGCGGCGCAGACCCGGCCGCAGGCGGCGGAGAAGGGCACCGCCTCCCGCCGCTCCACAGGGCGCACCGCCTGCTGGATGATGGCGACCATTTCCTCTCGCCTGGGCCGAATGTCGTGTATCATGGCGTCTGTCCTTTCTCTTTCGGCTGCCCCGGCAGGGGCGGCTTTTTTCTCATCATACCACAGGGCGCCCCCTCCTTCAAGCGTTGGAGGCGGCGAAGGAATCCCCAATGGCCCTCCCCCCATGTCTACCCAATGTCTACCCAACGCAACCCCTTGCGGCGCCAGGGGTTGCGGCTTTTTTGCACCCCCATTTTCCCCCAAATGTCTACCGCGTTGTCTACCCAGCGTGATTTTTTCTCCCTTGAAATCCTTGCAATAACAAGCGGATCGTTATCCGGCCCCCAAAACCTAAGGGGGGATAATACGCCCCTGGGAAAGTACTTTTG
>CALWXD010000027.1 GCA_944385425.1 uncultured Oscillospiraceae bacterium
GCCGCGGCCCAGCTGGGCCCCCACCGGCACCTTCCGCTGGCCCACCAACGGCACCATCACCTCCCGGTACGGCTACCGGAACATCTTCGGCGGCACCTCCTTCCACAGCGGGCTGGACATCGCCAACCGCACCGGCACCGACATCGTGGCGGCGGACGGCGGCATCGTCACCTACGCCGGCTGGATGAGCGGGTACGGCTACCTGGTCCGCATCGACCACCAGAACGGCTACGAGACCTACTACGGCCACAACAGCAGCATGCTGGTGAGCGTGGGGGACAAGGTCTTCAAGGGCCAGCACATCGCCGAGATGGGCGCCACCGGCCGGGTCACCGGACCCCACTGCCACTTCGAGGTCCGCTACAACGGCGAGCGGCAGAACCCCCTGAACTACCTGCCGTAGCTCTCCCGGCGCTTCCCTGGCCGCCCCGTCCGACGGACGGGGCGGCTTTTTGACGCCCCCCGGCATTTCACCGGAAAACTGTTAAAAATCCCCTTTACAAGGCAGAATAAGTGTGGTATAGTACCCAAGTACGGGCTTCGCGCCCTTTCCCTGGCCTCGCCGAGCGGCGGCACCTGCCCCGGCGCGGCTTGCGGAGTATTTTTGAAGAAAGGTGAACCACAGCCATGATGCAGAAAGACCAGAAGACCTCCATCATCGAGGCCAACCGCACCCACCCCACCGACACCGGTTCCCCCGAGGTCCAGGTGGCCATCCTCACCGAGCGGATCAACCAGCTCACCGAGCACCTGAAGGAGCACACCCACGACAACCACAGCCGCCGTGGCCTCTACAAGATGATCGGTAAGCGCCGCAGCCTGCTGGACTATCTGGCCCGGAAGGATGTGGAGCGTTACCGCGCCCTCATCGCCAAGCTGGGAATCCGGAAGTAATCGCGCCCACGCACGGGGGATCTCGGTCCCCCGTGCCTTTTCCTATCTGTCCGATGGGAAGAGGCCGCCCTCCGGGGCATCAATCGGCACTTGACCGGCGGCTTGCCGCCGGGTCCCCCCGCCTCTCCGGGAGCCGTTCCGCCATTTTAACGGTTGACTTTGCCGCCGCCGCTGCCGGCGCCGAAGTCAAGTGCTAAAATGGTCGGGCTCCCGAGATCAAAAAAAGAAAAGGAGCTACGACATGTCGACCATCATCAAGAAAAAGACCTTCCCCAACTACCGCAGATACGAGATGGATCTGGCGGGCCGCCCCCTGACCCTGGAGGTGGGCAAGCTGGCCGAGCTGGCCAACGCCGCCGTCATGGTGGGCTACGGCGACACCCGGGTCCTGGTCACCGCCACCGCCGCCCCCCGGCCCCGGGAGGGCATCGACTTCTTCCCCCTGAGCGTGGACTTTGAGGAGAAGATGTACTCCGTGGGCCGCATCCCCGGCAGCTTCATGCGCCGGGAGGGCCGCCCCGGCGAGAAGGGCATCCTCACCGCCCGGGTCATCGACCGGCCCATCCGCCCCCTGTTCCCCGGGGACTTCCGCAACGACGTGGCCATCATGGCCACGGTCATGAGCGTGGACCGGGACTGCTCCCCTGAGATCGCCGCCCTCATCGGCACCAGCGCCGCCCTGGCCATCTCCGACATCCCCTGGAACGGGCCCGTGGGCGCGGTGAAGATGGGGCTGGTGGACGGGAAGCTGGTCATCAACCCCGACGCAGAGCAGGCCAAGGTCTCCGATCTGGACGTCACCGTGGTCTCCACCGGCAAAAAGGTGGTCATGATCGAGGCCGGCGCCAACGAGGTGCCCAACGACGTGATGTTCGAGGCCATTAAGACCGCCCACGAGGAGAACCAGCGGCAGATCACCCTCATCAACCAGATGGTGGCGGAGATCGGCAAGCCCAAGTTCGACTACCCCCACGCCGAGTTCAACCAGGAGCTCTTTGACAAGCTCGTGGGCGAGTACATGGACGAGGCCAAAGCCGCCATGGACACCGACGACAAGAACGTCCGGGAGAGCCGCTGGAACGCCATGATCGACAAGTGGCTCCAGGAGTACCAGGAGCAGTACCCCGACATGGAGAAGTACCTGGAGGAGTTCACCTACAAGTTCCAGAAGAAGATCGTCAAAGCCTGGCTCCTGGAGGGCCACCGGGTGGACGGCCGGCAGAAGAACGAGATCCGGCCCCTGGCCGCCGAGGTGGGCGTCCTGCCCCGGGTCCACGGCTCCGGCCTCTTCACCCGGGGCCAGACCCAGGTCCTCTCCGTCTGCACCCTGGACACCCTCTCCGCCTGCCAGAAGCTGGACACCATCTGGCCCGAGGAGAGCAAGCGCTACATGCACCACTACAACTTCCCCGGCTACAGCGTGGGCGAGGCCAAGCCCGCCCGCTCCCCCGGCCGGCGGGAGATCGGCCACGGCGCCCTGGCGGAGCGGGCCCTGCTGCCCGTCCTCCCCAGCGAGGAGGAGTTCCCCTACGCCATCCGGGTGGTCTCTGAGGTCCTGAGCTCCAACGGCTCCACCTCCCAGGGCTCCATCTGCGGCTCCACCCTGGCCC
>CALWXD010000028.1 GCA_944385425.1 uncultured Oscillospiraceae bacterium
CCGTCCCCTCCGGGGAGCTGATGGTGGACGGCAGCGGCGTGGGCGACGTGGGGGCCGTGGTGCTCCGGGACCGGAAGATCCTGGCCGAGGACGGCATGGTGGTGGTGATCCTCAACATCTCCTCCCATAACAACCAGCTGACCAGCAGCCCGGAGATCATCACCCGCGGCTTCATCTACGTCAAGGAGAACGAGGACATGCTCAAGGAGCTCAGCCAGGTGGCCATGAACGCCGTGGGCACCATCAAGAGCCACAAGGACCTCTCCGAGGCCCGCAGCGCGGTGAAGAGCGCGGTGAGCAACTACCTCTTCAAGGCTACCCGCAGAAGCCCCATGATCATCCCTGTCATCAACCGCGTCTGACCGGCAGGCGCCCAATCAAAAAGGCCCTCCGGCGCTATGCGCCGGAGGGCCTTTGTCCCGCCTGGACAGCTTGAAGCCGCCTCCGGCCCCTCCCCGGAGGGGCCGGGCTTGCCCCCTCGGGGCGCCGGCGGGGTCACTTCACCTCGATCAAGGTATACGCCTGGGTGCCGATGCCCAGCTTTTCCGCGTGCTCCACGCAGGCGCGCCAGTTGGTGTGGGGGTGCATGTGGCAGAAGTGGTCGCCGCCGGTTTTGCCGTCGTCAATGGCGCAGCCGGGGAGGATGGGCTGGGCGTTTACCGCGTCGGCGCAGGCCACGTCCAGGGCCACCGGGTCAAAGGAGGCGAACATGCCCACATCCGGCACCAGGGGCACGTCGTTTTCCCCGTGGCAGTCACAGAAGGGGGACACGTCCACCACCAGGCTGATGTGGAAGTGGGGCCGCCCGTCCACCACCGCCTTGGCGTACTCCGCCATCTTGCGGTTGAGGATCTCCCCGGTCTCATCAAACATCGCTTTCACCGCGTCCTTGGGGCAGATACTGATGCACCGGCCGCAGCCCACGCACCGGTCGTGGTCGATGGTCATCTTCCGGTCCGCCCCCAGGATGGGCGCGTCGTGGGCGCAGATGCGCTGGCAGGCGCCGCAGCCGACGCACAGCTCCTGGTTCACCGTGGGCTTGCCCGCCGAGTGCATCTCCATCTTCCCCGCCCGGGAGCCGCAGCCCATGCCCAGGTTCTTCAGCGCCCCGCCGAAGCCGGCTTCCTCGTGGCCCTTGAAGTGGCTGAGGGAGATCACCACGTCCGCGTCCATCACCGCCCGGCCGATCTTGGCCTCCTTCACATAGGTGCCGCCCTCCACGGGGACATAGGCCTCGTCGCCGCCCTTCAGCCCGTCGGCGATCAGCAGGTGGCAGCCCACGGTAAAGGGGTTGTAGCCGTTTTGGTAGGCGCTCTCCAGGTGGTCCAGGGCGTTTTTCCGCCCGCCGATATAGAGGGTGTTGCAGTCGGTGAGGAAGGGCTTGCCGCCCCGCTCCTTGATGAAGTCCACCACCACCCGGGCGTAGTTGGGCCTAAGGTAGGCCAGGTTCCCCGGTTCGCCGAAGTGGATCTTGATCGCCACATATTTCCCGTCGAAGTCCATCTCCCCCATGCCGGCGCGCTCCATCAGGCGGCGCAGCTTGTCCAGCAGGTTGTCCCCGGGCCTGGCCCGGAGGTTGGTCCAGTACACATTGGAGGCCATTTTTTCTTCCTTCCTTTCTTTCTCATCGGCCCGCCGGGCGGCGGGCCGGTATCCTTTTTCAGTTTAGCACAGCGCCGCCCCCCTCGCAAGTGGTTTTCCCCGCGGTTTCGGGATTGTAAGGCCGGGAAAAACATGGTATACTGCCTATATCGAATCAACCGGCTTTTCTCCGGCCGGGAAGGGAGGCGCGTGCCATGAAAACCATCCGCCGCCGGGGCGCGGCCCTGGCCCTTCTCCTTGTGCTCCTGCTGCAGCTGGCCGGCGGCGCCCGGGCCGTGACCGGCGGGGTCTACTTTGTGGCCGCCAACGACGACCTCCTCCCCCTCAGCCAGGAGACCATGCCCTTTTGGTCGGGGGGGCAGCTGTACGTCTCCAACGCCGTCTTTTCCGGCATCTACGGGGACACCCTGGGCATCGCCTGCTCCCCCGGCAGCGACACGGCGGTGCTCTACACCCTGCAGAGCGCCCTGTTTTTTGACACGGAGAACAGCTCCACCTACGACAGCCGGGGCAACCTCTACAGCCAGCTGGCCATCCGGCGGGGGAGCTACACCTTCTTCCCCCTCAGCCTTGTCACCTCCTTCTTCGGGCTGAGCTACAGCTATCTGTCCACGGACTTCGGCCCCCTCATCCGCATCAAAAACGGCGCCGTGGTCATCCGGGACGACGACTTTTTTGTGGACGCGGCCTCGGGCTTGATGCGGGACTGGTACAACACCTATATCCGCTCCCTGGACGCCGCCCAGCCCTCCCAGCCCACCACCCCGGAGGACACCCCCACCGTCTACGGCGGCAAGCGGGTCTACCTCCTCTTCGCCGTCACCGACCGGCAGGACACCCTGGCGCTGCTGGACATCCTGGCGGACGGCGGGGGTCAGGCCACCTTCCTTCTCTCCGGGAAGCAGATCGCCGGGGACCATGACCTCGTCCGCCGCCTGGTGGGGGAGGGGCACGCCGTGGCCCTCCTGCCCAGCGGCGGCGGGGCGGCGGAGCTGGAGGCGACCAACGACGCGCTGTGGACGGCCGCCAGGCTCCGCACCCGCCTGGTGTGGACGGAGGAGGACGTCCCGGAGGGCTACTGCCGCGCGGCGGGCCAGCTGGACTACAGCGGGCAGAGCCTCTCCAGCTCCAGCCGGGCCAGGAACCTCTACACCCATCTCTCCGGCCTGTCCCGGGAGGACGTGACGGTGTACCTGGGGGAGGACGGGGGGAACACCGGGGGGCTGGCCACGCTGCTGCGGCTTTTGCAGGGGCTGCAGTGCCGGGTGCTGCCCTACCGGGAGACGCTGTCCCTGGAATGACGGGTTCTGCCGGTTATTTTACAAATTGTTCAACACAAAGCCGCCTTTCCGGCTATAATGGGAGCAGAATGAGCAGACGGCCGCCCCAGGCGGCCGGACTTTGACAGATGGAGGGACGTGCATGGCGCGCAGGGTTCTTGCCGTGGAGGACGACCGGAATATCTCCGATCTGATCCGCATGTATTTGGAAAAAGAGGGCTTTGAGGTCACCACCGCCTTTGACGGCGGCGCCGCCGTGGAAAAATTCCGGGAGATCCAGCCGGACATCGTGCTGCTGGACATCATGCTGCCGGTGATGGACGGATGGAGCGTCTGCGCCAGGATCCGGGAGATGTCCAAGACCCCCATCATCATGCTCACCGCCAAGGGCGAGGTGCAGGACCGGGTCTCCGGCCTGGAGATGGGGGCGGACGACTATATCGTCAAGCCCTTTGAGATGAAGGAGCTCATCGCCCGCATCAATGCCGTCCTCCGGCGCACGGAGATCCCCGACGACACCCGCAAGCGCCTGGTGTTTGACAAGCTCATCATCGACCTGGATTCCTATGAGCTGGTCGTGGACGGAAAAAAGATCGACACGCCCCCCAAGGAGCTGGAGCTCCTCTACCACCTGGCCTCCACCCCCAACCGGGTCTACACCCGCAACCAGCTGCTGGACGAGGTGTGGGGCTTTGACTACTTCGGCGACAGCCGCACGGTGGACGTGCACATCAAGCGCCTAAGGGAGAAGGTGGAAAACGTCTCCGACCAGTGGGCGCTGAAGACCGTGTGGGGCGTGGGGTACAAATTCGAGGTGGCCCCTCCCGGCGGCACGGTGAAGTGACGTTTTCCGGGGCAGCGCCCCTCCGGCGGCACAGAGAGGAAAGGGAGGTCCTGGCATGAAGCGGTTCCACGGCATCTACTGGCAGCACTTCGGGCTCACTGCCGGTATGGTCCTGCTGACGCTGCTGCTGCTGGGGACCTCCTTTTTCACCTTGACCTACACCTATATCATGCGGGAAAACCAGAACCAGCTGGTGGAGAAGGCGGAGCTGATGGCCCAGCTCCACAGCACCTATGTCCCCTCCTACGACACGGTGTTCGGCAGCCAGAACCAGGGCATGCAGATCATCGGCCAGGTGGCCGCCTCCCTGGCGGACATCGACTTTCTGATCTGGGACACCAGCACCAACACCATCCTGGCCACCGACAGCACCCTGGAGGGGCTGGAGATCACCATCCCCGCCAACATCTCCAGCGCTGTGCTGTCCGGCAAGACCTACACCGGGCTTTCAGACCTGGGGATCTATGACAGCCGGCGCTTTGTGGCGGGGGTGCCGGTGTACGCCGGCGCCATGCTGGACGGGCTGGCCACCCCCCAGATCCGGGGGATGGTCCTGGCCATCAGCCAGACCCAGAATTTTACCGAGATGTGGCGGGCCTTCCTGGGCATCTTTGCCGTCACCTCCATCACCGTCATCCTCATCGCCTTTGTGGCCAGCTCCTTCACCGCCATGCAGCAGGCAAAGCCCATCCGGGAGATGGTGGACGCCTCCCGCCGCTTTGCCGAGGGGAACTTTGACGCCCGGGTGCAGACCGGCGGCAGGGACGACGAGCTGGGGGAGCTGGCGAAGTCCTTCAACCTCATGGCCGACTCCCTGCAGCAGACGGAGCGGCAGCGCCGGGAGTTTATCGCCAACATCTCCCACGAGCTGAAGACCCCCATGACCACCATCACCGGCTATGCCGAGGGCATTCTGGACGGCACCATCCCCAGGGATCAAGAGGAGCACTATCTCCACATCATCTCCGACGAGAGCCAGCGGCTCAACCGCCTGGTACGCCGGATGCTGGAGGTGTCCCGGATCCAGTCCCTGGACGCCATGCGGGGCAAGTCCGCCTTTGACATCTGCGAGAGCATGCGCCGGGCGCTGATCTCCCTGGAGAAGAAGATCACCGACCGGAACCTGGACGTGTAGGCCGACATCCCCGAGGAGCCGGTGATGTTGCTGGGGGACAACGACCTGATCACCCAGGTGATCTACAACCTGCTGGAAAACGCCGCCAAGTTCGCCTACAGCGGCACGACGCTGTACCTGGGGCTGTCCAGCCGGGGGGAGAAGGCCCTGGTCACGGTCCGCAACATCGGCGGCACCATCCCGCCGGAGGAGCTGCCCAGGCTCTTCGAGCGGTTCCACAAGACGGACAAATCCCGCAGCGAGGACAAGGACGGCGTGGGCCTGGGGCTGTATATTGTTAAGACCATCCTCAAGCAGCACCGGGAACAGATCCGCGTCACCAGCGAAAACGGCGTCACCTCCTTCTTCTTCACCATGACCCTGGCGGAGCAGCAGGCGGCGCCCCACGAGCGAGGGTAATATGGACGAAATACAACTGCAGCAAGAACAGAGCACACCGGGGGAAGTGGTATTGACCTACGCGGGGGAGGAGCCCGTTCCGGTGGTGCTGACCTACGAGGCGGAGCTGCCTCCGGCCATGCGCCCCCAGCCTCCCCGCCGCCGCCCCCGGCGGCGGGGCCGGCGGGGCCTGGTGATCTTTACCATCTGCATCACCGTGCTCCTGGTGACGGTCTCCTGCCTTCTCATCTATTCCGCCCTCTTCTCCTCCCGGGCCACCATCGCCCGCCCCGGCGGCGGGACGGAGGCCCTCTGGCCGGAGGAGGACCCCGCCGGGACCACCATCGCCTCCTATCCCACCGGCGGCGATTTCCGCATCACCCTCTCCGAGGTGTGCTCCCAGGTCCTCTCCGCCCAGGAGGTCTTTGCCCAGGTCAACCCGTCGGTGGTCTCGGTGGTGGCGGACCTGAGCCGCAGCGCCAGCGTCGGCACCGGCGTCATCGCCAGCAGCGACGGGTATATCATCACCAACTACCATGTCATCGAGGGCGGGCGCAGCTGCTTTGTGATCTTCAGCACCGGCTACCGGATGGACGCGAAGCTGGTGGGCTATGACAAGGCCAACGATCTGGCGGTTTTGAAGGTGGAGGGGGAGGACCTGCCGGCGGCGGAGTTTGGCAGCAGCGACCTGCTCACCGTGGGGGACACGGCCTACGCCATCGGCAACCCCCTGGGGCTGGAGCTGCGGGGTACCCTGACCGACGGCCTCATCTCCGCCATCAACCGGGACGTGGATGTGGATGGGGTGACCATGACCCTCATCCAGACCAACGCCGCCCTCAACAGCGGCAACTCCGGCGGCCCCCTCATCAACGCCTACGGCCAGGTGGTGGGCATCAACACCATCAAAATGGTCTCTGAGTACGACGACGACACAGTGGAGGGGCTGGGCTTTGCCATCCCCAGCGCCACGGTGGCCCATATCGCCAACTGCCTCATCTCCACCGGGGAGGTGACGCCGGAGCCGGTGCTGGGCATCACGGTGATGGGCGCCGCCGTCCTTCCCGACGGGTCGGAGGGGGTCTTGGTGGTGGAGGTCAGCCAGGGCGGCGCCGCCGCCGGCGTCCAGCCCGGGGACATCATCGTCTGGGCTGACGGGGAGCGGGTCTCCACCAACACGGATATCCTCCGCATCCGCCGGCGCTATGAGGCGGGGGACTTTATCCCCATGACCATCTACCGGGGCGGGACATACCTCGATGTGCTGGTGGAGCTGACGCCGGGGACGGCGTGACGGCCCGCTTTTTCCAGAAAAATTTGCTTTTTTAGAAAAAAGCACTTGACAACTCCGCCTTTTTTCGCTATAGTAATTTGTGCCTGTTTCAAAGGCACAATATGGCGGCATAGCTCAGTTGGCTAGAGCACTCGGTTCATACCCGTGGTGTCACTGGTTCAAATCCAGTTGCCGCTACCAGACGGTAAACCTGCCTATACGGCAGGTTTACCTGCATCAGGCCCGTTGGTCAAGTGGTTAAGACACCGCCCTTTCACGGCGGTAACACGAGTTCGAGTCTCGTACGGGTCACCAAAAAAGGCATGGCTTGGTAGCCATGCCTTTTTTGCTGTTTGATGGATGTTCACGGCCCCGGGCGGGGAGGGGGCCCCGGGGCCGCGGCTCTGCCATCGGCGAAAGAACGGCCGTCACCGGCGAGGGCCGCCTGCCGCGTCCACCACGAAGATCCCCAGCGCCTTCTCCTTGGGCAGGTACCAGGGGAAGTCCCGGTCCCCGGCGGGGACCAGCTGCTCCCGGAGGAGCTGGCGCACCTGCTGGCCGGTGGCCTCGGGAAGGCTGGCGCGGAGGAAGGCCGCCGCGTCCTCCACGCTGGCCAGGGGCTGGCCGAAGGACAGGGTGCACCGGCGCAGCGCGTAGGGCCAGCCCGCCGCCTCCAGGGCCCGGGCCACGTCCGCCGCCGTCTCCCGCCGCCGCCCCGTCCCGCCGCCGGAGGCGGACTCCCCAGCCAGGGACATCACCCGGAGGAGGGTCCGTCTGGCGTGCCGCAGGGCGGAGAGCATCAGCGCGGGCGGCGTTCCGAAGAAGGCCATCACCACCGCGTCGTACTCCCCCCGCAGCTGCTCCGCCCCGCACCTCAAGAGCTTGAGGTTCCCGATCCCCCGGTCCGCCGCGTCCGCCGCCAGCCGGTCCAGCACGGCGGCGTCCGTATCCACGCAGGTGATCTCCGCCACATGGGGCGCCAGCTCCAGATCCAGCCGCCCCAGCCCGCAGCCCAGGTCGCAGACCCGGTCCGTGGGCTTGAGCTCCGGCAGCAGGCATTGGGCCAGCCGCCGGTGGAAGTCGCTGCGCCCGCTGGCGTCCAGATACCACCGGATCCGCCTCTCCGACCACAGAAATGCCATCTCCCCTGTCTCCTTCCTGGGGCGGCGCCTTTCGGCTGGAGGGAGGAGCCCCCCGCCCCGGTCTGACGGTAAAACCGTATGCAGCAATCCGTCCCTTTCCCGCCCCCGCGAGGCCGCGGCGGGACCGCCGGCGGCCCGCGCGTCCAACGGTGTCTCTGGGCCCAGGCCCCTCCAGTTGGCAAAAAACGCCTGCCCCCTGCCGTGCAGAGGACAGGCATTTTCTGGGAAATTTTACTCCCACTCGGCAAATTCAAGTATATGGGAGTGTATTTTGGGTGATTTTATAGGCAAAACATTCGCAAATATGTTAATGTTTTGCCCGCTTATTTTGGGCAGTTCGTTTTCTTAGCATCAAAATAGTATCACAAAAATCGAGGAATTGCAAGGGTTTCAGGCCACAAACGGCCATACTCAAAACTCCCCTCAATTTGATGTAAGTTCCTGTCGAAATGGGTCTCAAATCGAGACCCATTTCGACCACCGCCTGGGAGCGTAAACGCTCCCAGGCAATAGGGGATTGATTTCCGCCGGGGCGGAAATCAATCCCACCATGGGACGCAATTCGACAACCGGCCCCGCCCAAAATCAAAGGAGGCGGGCAAGCACCTTCGGGGCCTGCCCGCCTTGATAACCGCAGAGCAAGACCGCCCCGGCTTGGATTGTTATCTCACCGATAAAAGGGAATTTACCGTTTCATATAAAGCAAGGGATATGGTTTTCCTCTTAATGGCTTATCTTTTTAATCAAAAGCGATATTCCGCCAACAATTAACGAA
>CALWXD010000029.1 GCA_944385425.1 uncultured Oscillospiraceae bacterium
CCCTCCTGGCCGGCCGCAGCGCCGAGGAGGTGGTCTGCAACACCCAGACCTCCGGCGCGGCCAACGACATCGAGCGGGCCACGGCCCTGGCCCAAAACCTGGTGGCCCGGTTCGGCATGTCCGAGGAGTTTGACATGATGGCCCTGGGCACGGTGAACAGCCAGTACCTGGACGGCTCCTACTCCATGAACTGCGCCCAGGAGACCTATGCCGCCGCCGACCGGGTGGTGGCCCAGATCCTCCGCCAGTGCCACAAGGAGGCCCAGGAGCTCCTCATCGCCAACCGGGAGATGCTGGACGCGGTGGCCCAGTACCTTTTGAAGAAGGAGACCATCACCGGCCAGGAGATGATGGCCATCCTGGAGGGGCGGGACCCGGAGAAGGCCGAGTACTACGGCATCACCCCCGGGGCCGTGCCCAAGCTGGACGACGGCATCGAGCCGCCGGCCAAGTCCATCCACATCGTCAGCGAGCCGGTCTCCACGCCGGCGGCCCAGGCGCCGGGCGGCAGCGGTTCGCCCGAGGCGCCGCCGGAGGTCCCGGACACGCCCCGGCCGGAGGCGGAAACGAGAGACGACCCGGACAGCGGCACACAGCAGACACCGTAAGGATAAAAGCGGCGCAGCCTTCTAGGCTGCGCCGCTTTTTGCTTAGAACTCAATGCCCTCACGGGCGGGGATGCCGGTGTCAAAGGGGTGCTTGACCTTCCGCATCTCCGTGATGTAGTCCGCCGCCTCGCACATGGCGGGGGAGGGATTGCGCCCGGTCATCACCACCTCCAGCCCGGCGGGCTTGCCGCGGAGGAAGGCCAGCACCTCCTCCTCGTCCACCACACGGTTGGAGAGGGCGCTCATCATCTCGTCCATCACCACAAGGTCGTAGTCCTTGGCCATGGCTGCCGCCCGGCGGAAGTGGGCGGTGTAGAAGTCCCGCGCCTCCGCCTTCTGCTGGTCGGTGAGGGTGTGGTAAAAGCCGAACCGTTTCTCCGGCCGCAGGAAGGTCACCTGCCCCGTCTGCTCCAGAAGGCGGAACTCCGAGGAGGTGCCGTCCTTGAAAAACTGCAGGTACAGCACCTTCATCCCAAAGCCCGCCGCCCGGAGGGTGAGGCCCAGGGAGGCGGTGGTCTTGCCCTTGCCGTCGCCGCAGTAGATGTGAATGAGGCCTTGTCTCATGGTTGCGCTCCTTTCGTCGGCCGCCCGGGGCGGCTCATGTCAGCCAGATGGCGAAAAAGCGGAGGACGGCCTCCGCCGCCCGCCGGAGCACGCCCCGCCGGCGCCACTGGTCCCAGTGGATCTCCCGGCTCTGCTCCAGGGTTGCCTGCAGGTCCCGTAGGATGTGCTCCACGGCGGTCATGCCGTAGAGCGCCACGCCGCAGACGTGGTGCCGGCGGAACCGGGGCAGGGCCATGCAGGCGCTGCCCACCACCGCCATCTCCCCGTCCGCCACCAGGAGGGGACTGTGGAGGTAGCCGGGGGTATAGGTGTAGATCCGCACCCCCCGCTCCAGCAGGGGGGCGAAGTAGGCGCCGGCCAGCAGCAGGCCGCTTTTCCTGGCCGGGATGCCCGGCAGGATCAGCCGCACGTCCACGCCGCTGCCGGCGGCCAGGGACAGGGCCCGCAGCAGCCCCTCCTCCGGGGCAAAGCCGGAGACGGTGAGGCAGAGGAAGTGCCGGGCCGTGGACACGGCCTGGAGGACCAGGGCCTCCATGTCCCCGGGGTGCTCCGGCCCGCTGCCGCAGGGCTGGCACCACCCCTCCCCCCGCACGGGGCCGTGGGGGCGGTAGTAGTCATATTCATTGCCGAGGCGGCCGCCCAGCTGCTCCCACAGGTGGAGGAACTGCCGGGTCAGCCCCCAGGCGCCCTCCCCCTCCAGCAGCACCGCCCCGTCCTTCCAGCGGCCCAGCCGGCGGACGATGTTGGCGCACTCGTCGGCCAGACAGACGCCGCCGGTGTAGGCCCAGTCCCCGTCGATGGACAGGATGCTGCGGCAGTCCCGCCCGGACCGGCGCAGCCGGTCGGTCAAGCTGTCCGCCGGGCGGTAGGCCACCGTCTCGATCCCGCACTGCCGCATGGCCGCCGCCATAGAGGGGGAGAGGCGGCCGGCGCTGTGGAGGGCGTCGAAGAGCACCTTTACCTCCACGCCCCGGGCCGCGCGGTCCCGGAGCAGGGGGAAGATCCTGTCCCAGAGTTTCCCCTCCGAGAGGAGGCTGTACTCCATTAGGATAAAGTGCTCCGCCCGCTCCAGCCGGGCCTCCACGTCCGCAAAATACTCCTCCGCGTCGGGGAAGTAGGTGACGGCGGTGTTCTTATAGAGCATCCAGTCCTCCCGCAGCAGCAGCCGGGCCTCCCGCCCCCAGGTAGGGAACCCCTCCTCCAGGCGCCTTGCGTAGTCGGCGCTGCGGGTGTGCTCATAGTCCTTGTGGGGCGGCCAGGGGGTTTCCCGCAGGGCCTCCGCCCGCCGCCAGGGGCCCCAGAAGAAATAGAGGGCCAGCCCGGCCAGGGGGAAGGCCAGGAGGAGCACCGTCCAGGTCCAGCGGCAGGCGCTCCCCAGGTCCCGGCTCCCAAGGCGCAGGGCGGCGACAAGGGCGATTAGGGCCAGCAGGGCCAGCGGAATCAGAACGCAGCCGCCCATCAGGAAGGCCGCCAGCGCGGTAACGGCGGCGGAGGCCAGCAGCAGCGCCGCCGCCAGGACGACCTGCAGCGCTGCCGGCGGCGGCCGGCCGGTTTGTCTGCGTCTCATGCGCGCACCCTCCTCTCTCGTCCACGGGGCGCTCTGCGCTCCGCCTGTCTCAATAGGGCTTTTCCAGGAGCCTATATTTGATCTCCCAGAGCTTTTGGCTCAGATCCACATAGTAGCGGTGGGGGTTGTCAAAGCGTTTCACCTCGTCCCAGAGGGTGTCCAGCTGCTGGGCGCAGTAGGCCCGGATCTCCGGGAGGGAGGGCTGCCGGTAGACCAGCTGGCCGCCCCGAAACACCGGGACCAGCATCTCCTTGGCCGTGAAGTTGTAGACCTCCTTCTTCTTCCAGGTGGCGTCGGGGTCGAAGATGACCATGGGCCTGGTGTCGTCCACCGTCTCGTCGTGGACGCAGAGGTAGTCGGCAATGGCCTTGCCCGTGTCGTTGCCGAAGAACCGGTAGAACCGCTTGAAGTGGGGGGTGGTGATCTTGGTGACGTTTTCGCTGATCTTGATTCGGGGGACCACCGCCCCGTCCTCCTCCACCGCCACCAGCTTGTACACCCCGCCGAACACCGGCTCGCTGCGGGCGGTGATGAGCCGCTCGCCCACGCCGAAGGAGTTGATCTGCGCCCCCTGGAGCAGCAGGTCCCGGATGAGGTACTCGTCCAGGGAGTTGGAGACGGTGATGGTGCACTCCGTCCACCCCGCCTCGTCCAGCATTTTCCGGGCGGCCTTGGTGAGGTAGGTGATGTCCCCGCTGTCCAGGCGGATGCCGCACCTGGTGATGCCCATAGGCCTGAGCACGTCGTTAAAGGCCCGGATGGCGTCGGGCACGCCGCTTTTCAAGGTGTTGTAGGTGTCCACCAGCAGCACGGCGTTGGTGGGGTACATCTCGCAGTAGGCGCGGAAGGCGTCGTACTGGCTGTCAAACATCTGGACCCAGCTGTGGGCCATGGTGCCCACCGCCGGCACGCCGTAGACCTGGTCGCTGAGGACGGTAGCCGTCCCGGCCACGCCGCCGATGTAGGCCGCCCGGGCGCCCACCACCGCCGCGTCCGCCCCCTGGGCCCGGCGGGCGCCAAACTCCAGCACCGGCCGTCCCTGGGCCGCCCGGACCACGCGGTTTGCCTTGGTGGCCACCAGGCTCTGGTGGTTAAAGCAGAGCAGGGCGTAGGTCTCGATCATCTGGGCCTCGATGGCCGGGGCGCGGACGGTCATCAGCGGCTCGTTGGGGAAGATGGGCGTCCCCTCCGGCACGGCCCAGATGTCGCCGGTGAAACGGAAATTTTTCAAGTACGTCAAAAACCCCTCGTCGAAAATCCCCCGGCCCCGGAGGTAGTCGAGATCCTCCTGGTCAAAGCGGAGGTTTTTGATGTAGTCGATCAGCTGCTCCAGCCCCGCGGCGATGGCGAACCCGCCCTCGTCGGGGACTTTGCGGAAAAACACGTCAAAGTAGGTGATCTTGTCCTGGTACCCCCTGCGGAAATAGCCGTTGGCCATGGTCAGCTCGTAAAAATCACAGAGCATGGTGGGATTCCAGGGTTTTGTACTTACCATCGTCTCTTCCTCATCTTTCCCGCATCGGTCGGAAGTCCGCCGCCTGCGTATCCAATTTCTTAGTATAGCCTTTTTCCCCCTTTTCCGCAACGCCTTTCTTGACTTTGCCGCAATTTTATCCTAAGATGGAAGGAAGAAGCCCCGCGGGGAGATGGAGGCAGTTGCTATGGCTGTTATTCTGGGAATCGACATCGGCGGCTCCACGACGAAAATCGTGGGGCTGCGGGGGGACCAATCCATTATCGCTGTGCAGCGGGTGAAGGCGGAGGGGCCGCTGCCCTCCCTCTACGGCGCGCTGGGCAGCTTTATGACCAATAACCGCCTGGAGCTGGGGGATATCGACCGGGTGGTGCTCACCGGCGTGGGGGCCTCCCATGTGGAGGGGCAGATCTACGGCATCCCCACCACCAAGGTGGAGGAATTCACCGCCGTCGGCACCGGGGGCCTGGCCCTTACGGGGAAGGAGAAGGCCGTGGTGGTCAGCATGGGAACCGGCACGGCCTTTGTCTGGGCGGACAACACCACGGGGGAGATGGTCCACCTGGGCGGCTCCGGCGTGGGCGGAGGGACGCTGGCGGGGCTGTGCTCCCTGCTGTGCGGCGCCCGGCGCTTTGACCAGATCCAGAAGCTCTGCAACCACGGGGATATCTCCAAGATCGACTTGAATGTGGGGGACATCACCCGGCAGGAGTACGCCACGCTGCCCCTGGACATCACGGCGGCAAACTTCGGCAACGTCTCTGACGACGCCACCCACAGCGATATCGCCCTGGGCATCGTAAACCTTATTTTCCAGTCCATCGGCACCACGGCGGTGATGGCCTGCCTGGCCAAGGGGTGCGGCACGGTGGTGCTCACCGGGTTTATGACGGTGCTGGAGCAGTGCCGCCCCTGCTTTGACCTCTTTACCCGTCTCCACGGCGTCACCTTCCTCATCCCGGAGAACGCCACCTATGCCACCTGCATCGGCGCCGCCCTCAGCAGCATCAACGGCTAGAGGGGAAAACCGCCGCGGGGCTGCGGCAGCCCGCGGCGGTTTTTCGGGAGGGAGAGAAAAAGCCGGCAAATTTTTGCAGAAAACACTTGCAAGACGGATGGAAATGTAGTATACTAATTGAGCATTTCCGGGTGTAGCGCAGTTGGTAGCGCGCATGGTTCGGGACCATGAGGCCGTGGGTTCAAATCCCGCCACTCGGACCACCGGGAACCCTTGGGGCTGTAAGGCTCCAAGGGTTTTCGGCGTTTTTTGAGGCGAGTTTTCCCTTATGTTTTCCCTTACCGGCCGGAAA
>CALWXD010000030.1 GCA_944385425.1 uncultured Oscillospiraceae bacterium
ACCTGCTGTTCTTCTTTGAAAACGGCAAGTGCGCCCGGGTGGAGGCCGCCGCCTACCGCACCGCCTCCAACCGCCGCAAGCTCACCGGGGCCTACAGCGACAAGAGCCCCCTGGCGGCGGTGGTGCCGCTGCGGGAGGAGGGGGAGCTGGCGGTATACTCCACGGAGCGGCGCTGCCTCGTCTTCCACACAGCCCTGCTCTCCCCCAAGTCCACCCGCTCCACCCAGGGGGTGCAGGTGATGACGCTGAAACCCAAATACCGCCTGGCGGAGGCACGCCGCCTGGAGGACACCCCCATCACCAACCTGGGACGCTACCGCTGCCGCAGCCTCCCCGCCGCCGGCGCGCTGGTTAGGGAGGAGGACGGGGAGGAGCGGCAGATGAAGCTGCTGGATTAAAACTGTTTCACTTTTTCGGCATATAGAGAGGAGATCGTTTGGCATGCACACCCTGTTCTCGCCGGCGCGGCTGGTGAAAGTCTTTTTCCTCATCACTGTGGGCGCCCTGTTGTACGCCATCGCGTTCAACTGGTTCTTCCAGCCCAACGAGCTGGCCTTCGGCGGCTTCACCGGCGTGGCCCAGGTGGTCCACTTCCTGGCGCCCATGCTGCCGGTGGGTACGGTGACGCTGGTGATGAACATCCCCCTTTTTGTCATCGGCGTGCGGAAAATGGGGTGGAAGCTGCTGGCGGTCTCCCTGGGGGCCATGGCGGCCAGCTCCCTGCTGGTGGATATCGTGGGGTCCCTCTTCACCTTTGCGCCCATGGAGCCCCTGCTGGCCTGCCTGTACGGCGGCGCCCTGCAGGGCCTGGCCCTGGGGCTGATGCTGCTGGTGAACGCCACCACCGGCGGCACGGAGCTGCTGGCCCGGCTGCTGAAATTCCGGTTCCGCCACCTCTCCATCGGCCGGCTGTGCCTAATGATCGACCTGGTGGTGATCTTCCTCTACGCCCTGGTGTTCCGCAATGTGAACAACGCCCTGTACGGCATCATCGCCCTCACCATCTCCAGCAAGGTGATGGACATGGTGATCTACGGCTCCGCCAGCGCCAAAATGGCCTACATCATCAGCGACGCGCCGGACGCCATCTGCAGCCAGCTTTTGGACATGGGCCTTGGCATTACGCTGCTCCAGGGCAAAGGCGCCTACACCGGCGCGGCGAAAAAGGTGATCCTCTGCGCCTTCAAAAGGGGACAGATCGCCGCCATCAAGGCGGTGGTCATGGCGGCGGACCCCCACGCCTTCCTCATTGTGGGCGAGGCCCACGAGATCCTGGGGGAGGGCTTTGGCGAATACTCCTCCGACAGCCTGTAGCCCGGCTGAAAAAACGGGGCCCTTTTCGGCGGCAGCCCGCCGCGGCAGGGCTTGACGCCCTCCCCCGCAAAGCGGCGGGGGCGCCGCCTCCGCGCCGGCGGGGCGGCGGAAACGGAACGCGCGCTGCGCCCATCCCGGGCGCGGGAAATATTTGAGAAGGAGGCAGGAGCTATGGCATTTGAGACGTTGAAACAGCACTTGGAGGAAAACGGGTTTACGGTCTCGGTGTTTGAGACCGGGGCGGAGGCGTCGGCCTACCTCAACCGGGAGATCGACGGCACCACCGTGGGCTGCGGCGGGTCCATGACGCTGAAGGACCTGGGGCTGTACGACAGCCTCGCCGCCCACAACACCCTCTACTACCACGGCGCCAGCGACGATCCCGCCGGCACCATGAAAAACGCCATGACCGCCGATATCTATCTCCTCTCCGCCAACGCCATCGCGGAGAACACCGGGGAGATCCTAAACATCGACGGCAACGGCAACCGGGTGGCCTCCTCCCTTTACGGGCACCGGAAGGTGTACCTGGTGGCGGGGAAGAACAAGGTGTCGCCGGACTTTGACAACGCCCTGTGGCGGCTGCGCAACGTGGTGGCCCCGAAAAACGCCCAGCGCCTGGGGCGGAAGACCCCCTGCGCGGAGAAGGCGGACCGGTGCTACAACTGCAGCAGCCCCCAGCGGATCTGCCGGGGGCTGGTGGTGCTCTATTGGAAGATGAACCTGATGGAGATGGAGGTCGTCCTTGTCAACGAGACGCTTGGGTACTAGGCGGGGCGGCCCCGGGGCCCTGGCGTGCCTGGCGGCGGCGCTGGCCCTCTGCCTTGGGCTGACCGGCTGCCTGGACCGGGAGTACGCCCTGGTGGAGCCCCACGAGAACCGCTACTGGGAGAGCACCACCGACGACATCCTCCGGGCGGAGTCCTACCAGGACCTGGTGAACACCATCCTCCTGCTGGTGGAGCAGCACATGGCGGAGGGCACGGTGCGGCTGTACCTCTCGGACGTCAGCCACGCCACCGCCTTCTCCATGGTGAAGGACGCCTGCCGGGAGGTCCGGCAGGAGACGGCCCTGGGCTCCTACCTGCTGGACGCCCTGGACTTTGACATGGAGGAGCTGCGCAACAGCTACTACGAGGTGACGCTGCTGCCCGCCTACCGGCGGACGGCGGAGGACCTGGCCTCCATTGTGGAGACCGCCAGCTCCAGCGCCATCTATGAGCTGCTGGTCAGCGCCTTTGAACAGGGCGACGGGCGCCTCACGGTCCGCTACGCCTACCTGGCGGAGGAGGGGAAGACCCTGGTGGCCAACATCCGCCAGCTGCAGTCGGAGCTGGAGGGGGGCGTCCTGCCGCCGGACACCGGCGGCGGGGAGGCCCCGGAGGACCCCGGCGGGGAGACGGCGCCTCCGGAGGAGGGCGCTCCGGGCGAGACGCCCGGGGAGGAGGCGCCGTCCCTCGTCCCCTGGGAGATCCTCTTCTACCCGCCGGAGGGGGAGAGCAGCATCGTGGAGATCTTCCTCACGCCCCAGGGGGCCCCGGCGCAGCCCGCCCCGGGGGAGACCCCATGACCCCGAAGCACGATATGGGAAGGGAGGGCCGTTTCCCCAAGGGGAAACGGCCCTCCCTTTTCACTTCAGCTCCAGCGTCACCGGGCAGTGGTCGCTGCCGTAGACGTCGCTGCGGATCCCCGCCGCCGCCACCCGGCCCATCAGCCGCCGGGAGACAATAAAGTAGTCGATGCGCCACCCGGCGTTGTTGTCCCGGGCCCGGAACCGGTAGCTCCACCAGCTGTAGGCCCCGGTAACGCCGGGGTGGAGGGTGCGGAAGGTGTCCACAAAGCCGGCGGAGAGCAGCTCCGTCATCTTCCCCCGCTCCTCATCGGAGAACCCGGCGTTGCCCCGGTTGGGGCCGGGGTTCTTCAGGTCGATCTCCTCATGGGCCACGTTCAAGTCCCCGCAGAGGACCACCGGCTTGACAGCGTCCAGCTCCAGGAGGTAGGCCCGGAAATCGTCCTCCCACTGCATCCGGTAGTCGATGCGCTTGAGGCCGTCCTGGGCGTTGGGGGTGTAGCAGCAGACCAGGTAGAAGTCCGGATACTCCGCCGTGATCACCCGCCCCTCGTGGCGGTGGAGGTCCCCGCCGAAGTCATAGGTGACGGAGAGGGGCTCCTCCCTTGTGAAAATGGCGGTGCCGGAGTAGCCCTTTTTGTCCGCGCTGTTGAAGTACATGTGGTAGCCCGGAAGGGTGAAGTCCACCTGCTCGGGCTGCAGCTTGGTCTCCTGCAGGCAGATCACATCCGCGTCCGCCTGGGCGCAGGTCTCCAGAAACCCCTTTTTCAGACAGGCCCGCAGGCCGTTGACATTCCAGGACAGCAGTTTCATCTCGTTCCTCCTCCCGCCGGCCAGGGCCGGTTTTGTTCAGCATAGCGTGATTTCGCGGGAAAGTCAAGGGCGGCGGAGCCGGTCCGCCGCAAAAACGGGGGCGGCGGGAAATCCCGCCGCCCTCGACGCTCCCTTATCGGCCCGTCAGCCGGGCGCCCCACCGCTGCAGCCCCTGGTAGAGCAGGGTCCCCAGGACGCCCACAGAGAGGACCTCCCCGATGCCCACGGTTACCACCATATACCATACAGCGTCACCCATGCCGTAGCCGTAGCGCAGGACAAAGGGGACGATGATCATATTGGCCAGGATCGGGGGCACAATGGCCAGCCGTGGATGGCGGCGGAGGAGGTAGGTCCCCACAGCGCCAATCAGCGTGGCGATGGGTCCCATCAAAATATCCAGGGCCACGCAGCCGGTGAGAAGGTTCGCCAGCAGGCAGCCCACATACAGGCCCGGGATAGCGGCCGGCAGGAAGATGGGCAGAACGCACAGGG
>CALWXD010000031.1 GCA_944385425.1 uncultured Oscillospiraceae bacterium
TCCTGGAGCCGGCCACCGGCAAGATGACCCCGCTGGTGAAGGTGCCCGCCGCCAACACCCTGGTGTGGGAGGGCAGCTGCGGCTCGGGTTCTCTGGCCTGCGCCGTGGCCCAGAGCCAGGGGGCCCCTGACGGCCTCTTCGAGCGGGACTACATCCAGCCCGCTGGAGTGGTCCGGGCCACCGCCGTCCGCCAGGGCGGCCAGGTGATTGCCGCCTATATCGGCGGCCCCGTCTCCCTGGACGATCCGGTGGAAGTGGAGCTGTAAACGGAAAATGGAAGAGCGGGGCGACCGGCCTTTGGCCGGTCGCCCCGCTCTGTTTACTTCTCGTCCAGTTTGAGGACAGCCATGTCGTCGAAGCAAAGTACGCTCTGCTCGGAACGCCCGTGTCCGAGCATTCCTCGCCCGCTCCCTTGCTTCTCCTCTCCAAACGGCACCCGCTTCGCTGGGCTGCCGTTTGGGGCCGCCTTCGGCGGATTTTTTACTCCTCGTCCAGCTTGAGGACAGCCATGAACGCCTCGGTGGGGAGCTGGACAGTGCCCAGGGTGCGCATTTTCTTTTTGCCCTCTTTCTGCTTCTCCAGCAGCTTCTTCTTCCGGGTGATGTCGCCGCCGTAGCACTTGGCCAGCACGTCCTTGCGCATGGCCTTCACCGTCTCCCGGGCGATGATCTTGCCGCCGATGGCCGCCTGAACCGGCACCTCGAAGAGCTGGCGGGGGATGTTCTCCTTCAGCTTCTCGCACAGCCGCCGGGCCCGGGGATAGGCCTTGTCCCGGTGGGCGATGAAGCTCAGGGCGTCCACCTGGTCCCCGTTGAGGAGCAGGTCCACCTTCACCAGGTCGCTGGGCCGGTAGCCCGAGAGCTCGTAGTCCAGGGAGGCGTAGCCCTTGGTGTGGGCCTTCAGGGTGTCGAAGAAGTCGTAGATGATCTCGTTGAGGGGCATCTGGTAGTGGAGCTCCACCAGGTTGGTGTCCAGGTACTGCATATCCTTGAACTCCCCCCGGCGCTCCTGGCACAGGGGCATGATGTTCCCCACGTACTCGTTGGGGGTGAGGATGGACACCTTCACGTAGGGCTCCTGGGCCTCGGCGATGGCGGCGGGGTCCGGGTAGTTGTGAGGGTTGTCCACCAGGATCTCGGTGCCGTCGGTCTTGGTGACCTTGTAGATGACCGAGGGCAGGGTGGTGACCAGGTCCAGGTCAAACTCCCGCTCCAGCCGCTCCTGGATGACCTCGCTATGGAGCATCCCCAAAAAGCCGCAGCGGAATCCGAAGCCCAACGCTACGGAGCTCTCCGGCTCGAAGGTCAGGGAGGCGTCGTTGAGCTGGAGCTTCTCCAGGGCGTCCCGCAGGTCCGGGTACTTGCTGCCGTCCTCGGTGTACACGCCGCAGTAGACCATGGGCTGGGCCTTCCGGTAGCCGGGCAGAGGCTCGGCGGCGGGGGCGTCGGCGTTGGTGACGGTGTCGCCCACCTCCGTGTCCCGGACGTTCTTGATGGAGGCGGTGAGGTAGCCCACCTGCCCCGCCTCCAGGACCGCGCAGGGCTCGTAGCCCAGGGGCCGCAGCAGGCCGCACTCCAGCACCTGGTACTGGGCGCCGGAGGCCATCATGCGGATGTTCATGCCCTTTGTCGCCGTGCCCTCCATGATGCGGAAGTACACGATGACCCCCTTGTAGGCGTCGTAGTAGCTGTCGAAGATCAGGGCCCGGAGGGGGGCGTTCACGTCGCCGGTGGGGGCGGGGATGTGCTGGACAATGTCCTCCAGCACCGCGGGGATGTTGATCCCCTGCTTGGCGGAGATCTCCGGGGCGTCCATGGCCGGCAGGGCCAGGATGTCCTCGATCTCGTGCTTCACCCGCGCCGGGTCGGCGGCGGGCAGGTCGATCTTGTTCACCACCGGCCGGATCTCCAGGTCGTTCTCCATGGCCAGGTAGGTGTTGGCCAGGGTCTGGGCCTCGATGCCCTGGCTGGCGTCCACCACCAGCAGAGCCCCTTCGCAGGCGGCCAGGGACCGGGAAACCTCGTAGTTGAAGTCCACGTGGCCCGGGGTGTCGATCAGGTTCAGGGTGTAGGTTTCCCCGTCGGCGGCCTTGTAGTCCAGGGTCACCGCCCGGGCCTTGATGGTGATGCCCCGCTCCCGCTCCAGGTCCATGTTGTCCAGGAGCTGGTTCTCCATGTCCCGCTCCGCCACGGCCCCGCACTGCTCCAGCAGGCGGTCGGCCAGGGTGGATTTGCCGTGGTCGATGTGGGCGATGATCGAAAAGTTGCGGATATTCTGCTGCTTTACCATAAAAATAGGAAACCTCCGTTTTGGGATGACCCGGTCAAAGCCCAGCGCAGCGGGTTTGGCCGGGAGAGGACGCGCGGTGAAAGGACCGAGCCCTGCCCGCCAAGGGCGGGGCGAGGGATCTGAAGCTTGCGCGGACGAGTTTCACCTCGAAAGAAAAGGCAAGTCCACGCGGGGCCCCGCAAAGCGGGGCGGCGCGGAGCGCCGTAAAATCAAATCAAAATAGGGCTCCCACAAAGCCGTCAGGCTTTGTGGGAAAAGGAGGGGCAAAGGAGCGGACAGCGTTTTCACCGCCAGGCGGAAACGGTGTCAAGCGGACTTTGCCCCGACGCGGGCGATGATGCTGAAATTCCGAATGTTCTGCTGTTTTATCATAAAAATAGGAAACCTCCGTTGATTTGCCATAGGCTCGGAAACCGACTGGTGGCGATCTGTTATTTTGTCAGGTCCGACACCCGCTCGTCGGTGCCGTGGAGTACCTGGGCCATGCTCTGGGCCAGGCCCGGGTACTTCTCCGCCAGCACCTGGTCGGACATGTTGGGGAATTCTCCCTCGAAGGCCTCCAGGGCATCGGTATATTTTGCCCGGCTCAGGCACATATCCGCCTCCACGCTGCCCTTGTCTGTGGTGTTGGCGGGGGTGGAAAAGTAGCTCTCATTGCCGCCGGCCGCCCGGTATAAAAGCCGGAGCAGCTGATACAGCGCATCGCTGAGATAGGAACCGGCGGCGGTGATGGCGGTGCGGTCCCCCATGGCGCCCAGCACATCGAAAAGGAGACAGGCGGTGTTTACTACCAGCTTTTTCTGCAGGGTCGCCATAATGCTGCCCTTGAGGGAGCCTTTCTCCTGGCTGGCATCGTACAGCTCCTCGCTGACAATGATGGCGCCGTCCCGGCTGAGGGTCCGTCCCAGCATGAAGTCTGCGGAGACGTTGTAGTAGTCGCAGGCCCGGGTGACGAAGTTGAGGCCCGGCTCCCGGATGCCGTTTTCATAGTGGCTGAGCAGGGCCTGGCTGACGCCCAGCTCCGCCGCCGCCTTGCGCTGACTGATACCCCTCTCCTGCCGCAGCAGGGAGAGGGTCCGTGAAAAATCCTCTCTCATGGTACAAGAAACTCCTTCTTCTGTCTATACGAGAAGTATATTATAACGGAGGCAATACGGTTTGTAAAGCAAAAATTCGAAATTGTTTTGCATTTTTGTCGGCTGGAACACACGGGAGAAAATGGGAGGTGTGGGACGTTTCGCGCCCCCCGGCACGGCCTACTTTTGTCGTGGACGTATGCGAGTTTCGGCAGCGCTGCTGGGGAGGGAGGGTCTCCGACCCTCCGGGGGCCTACTTTTGTCGCTGAACAAAAGTAGGCAAAAGTCAGCTTAGGGGTTTCACCCCTAAGGACCCCAAATTTTTGGAACAGGGTCGTGGAGGGGTTTATATTAGAAACGATGTCGGTAGCAAGATTACCTACGAACCTTGGAGGTTTCGCAACTGCGCCTGCCGGCCGGTGAAATGGTGGGCCGCTCAGATAGGAGAGTAGCTGCTTCTCTTGTTCTCTTGCTGCTTATGGCCTGGCGGAGACTTGCGAGAAAGGACCCAGCTCCCGTTACCCACCGCACCAGGCGCGGTGGGAGGGGCGATACGGCTTTCCTGTCCGCCCAGGCAGGGCCTAGCGAAGCGGAAGGCCCGGAAGGGGGCGCAGGGGCAAGGCGATGCCCACGCGCCGATAAGAGAAATAAGTACGATGCTGTACATCAATGGGGTCCTTAGGGGCCGCAGCCCCTAAGCCAGTTTTTGCCTACTTTTGCCTGGCGGCAAAAGTAGGTCGTGCCCGGGGGCGCAAAATACCCCTCCCTCTCGGCAGGCACTGCCGATCCTATCCCGCCGCCGGGCAAAGCCTGCAAAAAAACCACCCTTTCGGGTGGCTTTTGCTATTGCGCGAAGGTAGGGATC
>CALWXD010000032.1 GCA_944385425.1 uncultured Oscillospiraceae bacterium
GTGATCCGCAGCGAGGGCGGCTACATCTGGGCCTGCAAGAACTACGACGGCGACGTGATGAGCGACATGGTCTCCACCGCCTTCGGCAGCCTTGCCATGATGACCAGCGTCCTGGTCGCGCCCGACGGCACCTGTGAGTACGAGGCCGCCCACGGCACTGTCACTAAGCACTACTATCGGTATCTCCAGGGGGAAAAGACCTCTACCAACCCCATGGCCACCATCTTCGCCTGGTCCGGCGCCCTTAGGAAACGGGGGGAGCTGGACGGCCTTGCTGATCTTGCGGCCTTTGCCGACAAGCTGGAGGAGGCATGCTATGACACCCTCAACGCCGGGACCATGACCAAGGACCTGGTGGGCCTGGTGGAGCCGGGCTTTGCCGCCCGCGCCGCCACCTCTGAGGAGTTCCTGGACGCCATCGCCCAGCGCCTTGCGGCGAAACTGGCCTGAGCAAAGTCCTGCAGTGAGAAAAACGATCCCCCGGGAGGCTGACCTCCCGGGGGTTCCTTTGTTTTGCTTATTTGGCGGGCAGAGGAGGGCCGCGAAAGGCCTCAACCGCCAGATTGGGCCAAGGGGATTCTTCCCTGCGTCTCTTCTTCATAACAGGCCACTTCCTTTCTCTCCCCGCCGCGGGGGCTCGTCAGTCGGATTCCTTCTGGGAGCGGGCCTTGCGGACCATGGCGGACACATTCCGCCCCAGGTCGAGGAGAAAGAGAACAATGATGGCAAGCTGCAGGATCGTGGACGGATTTCCTATGCCGTACCGGGTGAAATAGGAGGGCAGGATATAGAGATCCAGCCCCACCACCAGATCCAGCAGCGTCATGGCGATCAGCAGCGGCCAGGGATCGTTCCGTCGGTCCCGTTTCATAGCCTTACCCCTTCTTGGGGTAGGCGCCGTAGAAGTGCATCACGTTGATGTCCTCCTCCCGGAACTCGCCGTGGTTGCCGTGGCCGTCCCAGTCGGTGTGGACGCCGTGGTCCGTGGCCCAGACCACCAGGCTGTCGCTGCCGCTCCAGTGCGCCTTCACCGCGTCGGTGAGGGCCTTGAAGGCGGCCACATGCTTCTGGAGGGCGGCCATGGCCTCCGGGGACTCGGGCTTGGTGTCGTGGATCATGTCGTCATACTCCTGGTTGTAGACCACCACCACGTCGTACTGGTTGCCTGCAATCAGCTCCAGGCCCTTCTCGGTGGCCTCGCCGTCGTAGGGCATGGGGAAGTAGTCGATCTCCCGGCCCCGGAAGATGAGGTCCATGCTGGAGTTTTCCACCGTTACCAGAGCCACCTTCTTGCCCGCCCGGTGGAGGGCGTCAAAGAGGGAGTCGATGGTGATCTGGGGCTTGGTATAGGACTGGATGCCGTGGACCGCGGGCATGGCCCCGGTATACATGGTGCCAAAGCATACCGGCGTCACAGAGGGCATCACCGTGGCGATGGGGACGGTGAGCTGAGTGGCGGCCAGAACGGGGGAGAAGAGATCGGTGTACTTCTGGTACATCCACATGGAGATGCAGTCGGGGTTGTAGATCATCACCTTGTCCGCTTTTTTGCCGAAGGTGTTCTCCACAAGGGCGGCCACCTGGTCGATGCCCTTGTCAGCCTCTTTGGGCGCGTCGACGCCAAGGGCGCCGGTGATGCTGGCGGCGAGCCGGGTCATGGAAATGGAATTGAACATAGCGAAAAACCTCCTGTTTATTTTCACCCAACGGGTCGGATGTAAAAAATGAGATGCGGGAATCAGTAGAGAGCGTCCAGAATGTCGATCACCTGGCCGACAGCCCCCTCCCGGCAGTGGCCCACTGCCTGGGCGACAGCCTGCACCGCCGGTACGGCGTTTGACGGGCAGAACCCCCGGCGGGCGGCCTTCAGCATGGGGATGTCGTTTTGCTGATCCCCCACGCAGTAGAGGTGGTCCGGGGACTTGCCGCAGAGCCTGGCCATCTCCAGGGAGAGGACGCCCTTGTTGGCCCCGGCGGCCACCATCTCCAGAAGGCTGCTGCCGGAAAAGACCAGCTCGTAGTCTGCGGCCCAGGGCCGGTCCGCCGCCCAGCGGCGGATGGCGTCCAGCCCGGCGGCGTCGCCCTCAAAGAGGATCTTCAGAATCGGCGGCCGGGTCTGGGAAAAATCATCGATGGTGCGGAAGGTGTACCGGCAGTTTTTGGCGTGGCGGTAGGTGTAGGCGCTGGGCTGGAAGGCGTCGCAGCCGTGGTCGGCGCGAAACAGCTCGCAGCACACAGCGGGGAAGGCGGCATGGATCTCCCGCAGGTGGTCCAGCACCCCCTCCGGCAGGGGGCGCAGGTAGAGGTATCCGCCGCTGGCGGGGTCCACGATGGCCGCGCCGTTGTCGATGCCGCAGGGGGCGTTGGTGGGGATCCGGGAGAAGAAAGGCCGGATCAAGGGCCAGGACCGGCCTGTCACCAGTGCGAAGGTGCCCCCCTCCGCCATAAAATCGCAGATCCGTTTCCGGTTGTATGCCGCCATCTCCGGCATGGGCGCGTCGTTTTCAAAGCTGTCCCGGGTGTACACCAGGGTATCGTCGTAGTCGCTGATCAAAAGGACCTGGTCAAATTTCCCCAAGGCCGTCCCACCCCCTCTGTTTCTCCGCCCATCATACCATGAAATGTGCCGCCGCGCAAGGCGGAGACGGCTGTTTTTCCCGTACACATCCGGAGAAAAAGGGAGGGGCGGGTTCTTTTTCCCGGGGACAAGCATATAGTGGCCCAGGAGGTGATGCGCGGTGCGGAAACAAAAAGGGAGCGGGGCGCTGCGCCGGGCCGGCGCGGTGTTTTTGGCGGCGGCAGTGCTGTGGGTGGTCTTTGCCGCGGCAGGCAGCGACACCCTCTCCGCGGCGGTGGAGGCGGTGTGGCGGCGTGAGGGGATCCCTCTGGCGCTGCTGCGGCTGCAGCTGGGCCAGGGGGAGGGGGAGGAGGGCTGGCTGGACCTTGCCACCGCCCTTGTCATCAGCCAGTCCCCCCTGCTTTTGAGCAGCCGGGAGGAGATCCTGTCCCTCCGCTCCGCCGACGATACCGACGGCCAGGAGGGGGAGCAGCCCCCCCAGCAGCCCATCCGGGAGACCCCCGCCACGCCGGACACCGGGGACCTGGCCTTCGCGGACAACGGCGTCACCGCCCGGACCCTGATCCCCCAGTCGGCGGAGGGGTATGTGGTCAGCGGCCTTGCCTATATCAACAACTACTCGGACAAGAGCTTTGACGCCGGGAGCTTTGACGGCGGCTTTGCCGCCCGGCTGGGGGATGACGCGCCCCAGGTCCTCATCGTCCACACCCACGGCAGCGAGGCCTACACCATGCCGCCGGGGCAGGAGTACGAGGCCAGCGGCGAGAGCCGCACCACCGACACGGCCTATAACGTGGTGCGGGTGGGGGACGAGATCGCCGCGGTCCTGGGGGAGTACGGCATCTCCGTGGTCCACGACCGGAACATGTACGACTACCCCCAGTACAACGGGGCCTATGACCGGTCCCTCGCGGCCATTGAGGCGTACCAGGAGAAGTACCCCTCCCTCTCCTTTGTGCTGGATATCCACCGGGACGCCATCTCCGACAGCGAGGGCAACCCCTACAAGGTGGTGTCCCAGGTGGGGGAGCAGCTGGCGGCCCAGATGACCTTTGTGATCGGCACCGACGGCGGCGGCCTGCAGCACGACCACTGGCTGGAGAATCTCAAGCTGGCCGCGGCTGTCCAGAATACCCTGCTGGAGGACTACCCGACCCTGATGCGGCCCATCACCGTCCGCAACTCCCGCTACAACCAGCACTGCACCACCGGCAGCCTCCTGGTGGAGATGGGGGCGGCGGGAAACTCCCTGGACGAGGCGCTGCTCTCCGCCCGGCTTTTTGCCAAGGGGTTTGCCGAGACCATCCTGGCCGCCTCCGGGCAGTAAGGGGAAAAAGCGGTGGCGCGGCGGCGGAAAATGTGGTATACTGAGTTGGATACCGGCGCTCCGCCACAGCGGGACGCTTGAAAAGGGGTGGGCAGATGGGAAGAGAGCGGGTCCTTCTGGGGATGAGCGGCGGCGTGGACAGCACTGCCGCGGCCCTGCTGCTGCAGCAGGCCGGCTATGAGGTGGTGGGGGCCACGCTGCGGCTGCACAGCTGCCGCGGCGAGGGCTGCGGCGCCGCGGAGGATACGGCGGAGGCGGCCGCCGCCGCGGCGCGGCTGGGGATCGACTTTGCCGCGCCGGACTACAGGGAGTGGTTTTCCCGGCAGGTGATGGACGATTTCGTCTCCGAGTACCGGGCGGGGCGGACGCCCAACCCCTGCGTCCGCTGCAACCGGTTTGTGAAGTTCCCGGCCCTCCTGGAGCAGGCGGACGCCCTGGGCTGCCGCTATATCGCCACCGGCCACTATGCCCGCACCCGCCGGGATACGGCGCTGGGCCGCTGGCAGCTGCTCCGGGGGCGGGACGGCAGAAAGGACCAGAGCTATGTGCTCTACCCCCTGGGGCAGGAGATCCTGTCCCGCCTGCTGCTGCCCCTGGGCGGCAGGGAGAAGGGGGAGGTCCGCGCCCTGGTCCGGGAACGGGGCCTTGCCAACGCGGAAAAGCCGGACAGCCAGGACATCTGTTTCATCCCCGACGGGGACTACCTGGCCTTCCTGCGGCGGTACAGCGGCCTTACCCCCCGGGCGGGGGACTTTGTGGACCGGACGGGAAGGGTCCTGGGCCGGCACCGGGGGCTGGAGGCCTACACCAGAGGACAGCGGCGGGGGCTGGGCGTCAGCGCGGACCGGCCGCTGTATGTGGTGGAGAAGAACCTGGCCGATGGGACGATCCTGCTGGGGGACGAGGCGGATCTGTACACCCGGTCGCTGACGGCGGAGCAGTTCCAGTGGGTGTCCCTGCCCTGCCCGGAGGGGGAGATGGCGGTTACCGCCAAGACCCGCTACAGCCAGAAGGAGGCCCCGGCCCGGGTGACCCCCCTGGGGGAGGGGCGGGTGCGGGTCTGCTTCCAGGCGCCCCAGCGGGCGGTGACGCCGGGGCAGTCCGTGGTCCTCTACCAGGGGGAGCTGGTGGTGGGCGGCGGGATC
Organism: uncultured Oscillospiraceae bacterium; assembly: GCA_944385425.1. Classification (GTDB taxonomy): domain Bacteria; phylum Bacillota; class Clostridia; order Oscillospirales; family Oscillospiraceae; genus CAJFPI01. The sequence goes on from CALWXD010000032.1 coordinate 5,051, forward strand.
ATCACGGCGGCGGAATAGGGACCCCGGGCCGCGCCCTGGATCCGGATCGAGGCAAAACCTCGGCTTTCACCGCGTTCGTTTGAGAAAACAGAGAGGGACGGCTGTGGGCCGTCCCTCAAAAACTTTCTTATCGCACCGCTCGTCTGCCGGGAGCCGCTTCTAAACGCCTCCTGTTTCCGCGGGGCGTTTCCCCCGCCCCGCCCACTGGCCCCTTATCCGATCTCCGCCGCAGCCGCCCGCTGGGAACAGACCGGCCCCCCGCTCCAGGGGGCCCCCGCCTCCGCGGGATGGCCGCAGGAAACCATGGGCAAAAACAGCGCAAGCGCCAGCATCACGGATAACAGCGTTTTCATGGTCTCCCCTCCTTCCCTCTGCCGTTTTCAGCCGCTAAAGCATCACCGGCCCTGTGCGGTACTCCGCGCCGGGGCGCTGCCGCCCCGGACAGGCCAGAAGATATAAATCCGTATACCGGCGCTCCTCCTCCAGCCAGCGGCGGGCCTCCGGCCCCAGCCGGCCGGCGTCCGCCGGCTTTGTCAGCACCGGCGCCCCCCGCCGTTTCATCTCCCGCAGCAGGGCCCGGCCCCTCTCATTGGCCGCCAGCACCCGAAGGCAGGGCGGCGCCTGCGGCGGCGCCAAGCCGAGGTAGGCCGCCATGGCCATTCGCCGGATCCGGGCCAGGGGGTACCGCTTGGTCTTTGCCAGCGCCAGCAGCTCCTCCAGGTCCGCCCCCCGGCGGACCGCGTCATAAAACCGGCTGTAGAGGCCCTCGCCCCCGCCGTCATAGGGGCGGAACGCCTCCCGCTCCATCCGCCGCAGCACCGCCAGCATCCCCTGCTCACACCGTTTTATGGACGCCGGTCCCAGCCCCCGGGCCGCGGCCTCCTCCAGCGCAGCCGCCGCGGCAGGGGGCACCAGATGGCGCCAGGGCTCCCCCGCCAGAACACGCCTGCGGATCGCCGAGGCGGAGGCGGCCCCTCCCTCCTCCTCGCTGTCGTGGGCCGCGCCCTCCCGCCGGATGGTCACCGGCGTCAGCGCCGCCCCTGTCCGGCGGATGGCCCTAAGGTACTCCACCGCCAGGTTGTTGTTGGGCCGGCGGAGGCAGTCCGCCGCGCCGCCCAGAAGGCCCCGCGCCGCCGCCTCCCGGGCGGCGGCAAAGGACATCCCCTTGTCAAGAAAGCGGCGCAGCAGCGCCTGGCAGGCCTCGCTGTCCAGGCATCCCGCCAGCTGCTCCAGCCGCCCCAGGTCCCCGCACTCGCTGCCAAAGCAGAGGTGGGTCACCACCCCCGTCATGGCCATGAGGCTTACGCCCCCCCGGGCGAAGGCCTCCGCCCCGGCCATGGCCCAGGCCGTGGGCAGCTCCAGCACCAGGTCCACCCCGCAGCCCACCGCTGCGGCGGCCCGGACGTACTTTGGGAAGAGGGCGAAGTCCCCCCGCTGGACGAAGTTCCCGCTCATCACCGCCACCACGCCGCACCCCTCCCCCAGAAGGCCCCGGAGAGCCCGGAGCTGATACTGGTGCCCCAGGTGAAAGGGGTTATACTCGGCAATGATTCCGGCGGTGGGCAAGGGCCTGTCGCTCCTCTCCAAATTTTCGAAAAAAAAGAAAAATAGTGGTTGTCTCGGCAGGGAAAATGGATTACAATATCTGTTGTATGTATTCTACCCTTCCCACCCGCAAAAAGCAAGTCACAGTGTGGAAACGAAAGGTGACAAAACAATAACATTAGGACAAGGAGAACGTGTGACATGAAAATTCTGGTCATCAACGCCGGCAGCTCTTCCCTGAAGTATCAGTTCATGGAGTCCGAGGGCGGCGAGGTCTTCGCCAAGGGCCTGTGCGAGCGCATCGGCATCGACGGGCGCCTGACCCACAAGGTCCCCGGCCGGGAGGACGTGCATCTGGACATCCCCATGCCCACCCACAACGAGGCCATCCAGGCCGTGCTGGACATCATGGTGGACCCGGAGAAGGGCGTCATC
>CALWXD010000033.1 GCA_944385425.1 uncultured Oscillospiraceae bacterium
ACCTCAATGCCGCCGTGGTGTTCTGTTGAGCCGGCATTGCCCTTCACCCGGTAGGCGTCGAACACCAGCGTCAGGCGGCAGTCCTTTACGCCCTGGTAGTTGCACAGGGCGTTGATGAGGGCGGAGCGGGCCGCGTCCAGATCCTCCAGCGCGATGCGGTGCAGGTCCTCCCAGGCGAAGATGATGTTGTAGCCGTCCACCAGCAGGAAGTCCCCCCGCTGCACATAGGACGGCGCCGCCGCTGCCGGCGGCGCGGCGGTGTTTCGCCGCTGGGCCAGGGCATCCATGCCCCGGTTGCGGATGGGGCCGTAGGTGCGGACGAAGATCTCCTCCAGCTCCTGGTCCGAGGCCGAGCGCACCGCGCCGCCGGTGGAAAAGCGGAGGGGCTTTCCCCCTGCCTCCGCCGCGTCCAGGCGCAGCGGCTCTATATGGGCCCTGGCGGGCACCTGATCCCACTTGACGATGACCCCGGCGCCGTGGGAGCAGAAGACGGAATCGGCGGGGTTTGCCGTGTCCCGCTGGGGGTCGTATCCGGCGGCGGCAATAACCTCCTGGGCGTTGTGGCAGGGGGCGTAGCCCGCCACCTCGCAGAAAAAGTGGCCGTTTCCTCGGGTGTAGGCGGCTACCTCGGACCAGTAGCGGCGCAGGGCCGACACCGGCCCCTGGCCGGTGAGAAGGGCCCGGTCCCCCTCCAGCGGCTCCGGCCCCGCAAAGGAGGCACCCATCTGCTGGAAATCCGACATGGCCCGGCCCACATTCTCCATGGGCAGCTCCAGGCGGAAGGCGTACACCGGCTCCAGCAGCACACTCTCCGCCTGCATCAGCCCCTGCCGCACCGCCCGGTAGGTGGCCTGGCGGAAGTCGCCGCCCTCGGTGTGCTTGGGGTGGGCCCGGCCGGCCAGGAGGGTGATCTTCACATCCGTCAGCGCCGCGCCGGTCAAAACGCCCGCATGGGTCCTCTCCGCCAGATGGGTCAAAATCAGGTTCTGCCAGTTCTGCGCCAGGACGTCGGTGCTGCAGGCGGAGGCCAGGCGGACCCCGGCCCCCCGCTCCAGGGGCTCCAGCAGCAGGTGGACCTCCGCATAGTGGCGCAGGGGCTCAAAGTGGCCGATGCCCACCACCGGGGCGGCGATGGTCTCCTTGTAGACGATATTCCCCTCGTCAAACCCCGCCTCCAGTCCAAACCGCTCCCGGATCACCCGCTGGAGCACCTCCAGCTGCACCTCCCCCATGAGACGCAGCTGGATCTCCTGGAGCGCCTCGTTCCAGACGATCTGCAGCGTGGGGTCCTCCTCCTCCAGCTGACGCAGCTGGCGCAGGGCGCCGTGGATGTCGCAGCCCTGGGGCAGGATGACGCGGTAGGAGAGCACCGGCTCCAGAGCGGGGGTCCGTCCCTCCTGCTCCGCTCCCAGCGCGTCGCCGGGCCTGGTGTGGGTGAGGCCCGTCACGGCGCAGACCATGCCCGCCTCCGCCTGCTCCGCCGCCTGGAAACGGGCGCCGGAGTAGATGCGGATCTGGTTGACCTTCTCCTGCGCCTCCCCCTCCCCCACTGTGTCCTTCACCCGGAGGGCGCCGCCGGTGATCTTCATATGGGTGAGCCGCTCGCTCCCCTCCCGGGTGATCTTAAAGACCCGGGCGGCAAATTCCGCCGGGTAGTCCGGCTGAATCGTATAGCGCTCCAGCCCCTCCAGCAGCTCCTCTACCCCCTCCAGGCGGAGGGCCGAGCCAAAATAGCAGGGGAAGAGCCTCCTCTGGGCCACCAGGCGGGCGATGGCGTCATCCTCCAGCCGTTCCCCCGCCAGATACCGATCCAAAAGCTCCTCCTCCAGGGACGCGGCGCTCTCCTGTACGGCCTCTTCCCCGGTAAAATCCGTGCAGCCCTCGTCCAGCTGGCCCTGCAGCTGGCGGAGGACACGCTCTCGGTCCGCCCCAGCCAGGTCCATCTTGTTGATGAAGAGGAAGGTGGGGATTCCCTGCCGCTCCAACAGCCGCCACAGCGTCCGGGTGTGGCCCTGGACGCCGTCGGTGCCGCTGATGACCAGCACGGCATAGTCCAGCACCTGCAGCGTCCGCTCCATCTCCGCGGAGAAGTCCACATGGCCCGGGGTGTCCAGCAGCGTCACCTCCCCGCCGTCTAAGGGGAACACCGCCTGCTTGGAGAAGATGGTGATACCCCGCTCCCGTTCCAGGGCGTCGGTGTCCAGGAAGGCGTCCCGGTGGTCCACCCGACCCAGCCGCCGCACCGCCCCGGTCTTGTACAGCAGCGCCTCGGACAGGGTGGTCTTTCCCGCGTCCACATGGGCCAAAAGCCCGATTACCAGTCGTTTCATGGATCTCTCCCGTCTCTTCTGCAAAAATCCTTCTGCTATTTTACCACAAACCCCGCCGCCGGGCAATCACGGCGGCCTTGCTTTTTCCTGCTCCGGGTGGTACAGTAGGGGGAGATTTTGAGAAAGGCGGGAGACGGCCATGCATGATGAACTGACAGAGGTGGACATCCGGAAGATGCGGGAGGAGATCGACTACCGCGTCCAGGTGCTGCGGCCCCAGCTGATCCAGGATGTGCAGACAGCCCGCGCCTTCGGCGACCTCAGCGAGAACTACGAATACAAGGTGGCCAAGCAGGAGAAGAACCGCAACGAGAGCCGCATCCGCTATCTCCAGAACATGATCCGCACGGCCAGGGTGATCTCCGCCGACTCTGGCGGGGACGTGGTGGGCCTCTTTGACACGGTGGTGCTCTTCAACGAAAAGCTCCAGAGGGAGCAGACCATCCGCCTGGTCACCACCCTGCGCCAGGACGTGCTGAAGGGGCTTGTCAGCAAGGAGTCCCCGGTGGGCCGGGCGCTGATGGGCCGCCGGGCCGGGGAGCGGGTGGAGGTCCATGTCAACCCGGAGGTGCACTATGCCGTGAAGATCCTCTCCATCGAGAAGGGGCAGGACGACGCCTCCCTGGAGATCAGCCGCTACTGAGGCGGCCCGCCGCCCACGCAGCCCCCTCCTCAAGCGCAGGCCCCGGGACGAGAAGTTTCTCGCCCCGGGGCCTGCCTCTATGATAAAGGAGAACTCGCGTGTCAAGCCTCTTCCTTCACATTTTTGGGGTGGAAACCGGTGATGGAGTAGCACACCCACTCCGCCACATTCACCGCGTGGTCGCCGATGCGCTCAAAGTACTTGGCGATCATCAGCAAATCCAGGCACCGCTGGCCCTGTCCGGGGTCCGCGGCGATCATCTGCGTCAGCTCCGCCTTCACCTGGTCAAAGAGGGCGTCCACCACGTCGTCATAGCGGATGGTCTCCTCCGCCATGCGGAGGTCCGACTGGACAAAGGACTCCACGCTGTCGGTCACCATCTTGATGGTGGCCCGGGCCATGTCGCCGATGTGGTCCACGCTTTTGAGGCCGCCGTCTCCGGAGTAGTAGCTGAGGATCTCGGCGATGTCCGAGGCCTGGTCGCCGATGCGCTCCATGTCGGAGATCATCCGCATGGCGGAGGACACGGCCCTCAGGTCGCTGGCTACGGGCTGCTGGCGCAGGAGGAGGTTCATGCACAGCCCCTCGATCTCCCGCTCCATCTGGTCGATGCGCTGCTCGGCCTCATAGGCCCGGGGCAGAAGGCTGGCGTCCCGGTCCAGGAGGGCCTTCGCCGCCACGGCGATGGCCTGCTCGCACAGCGCGCCCATCCCCGTCAAGTTCCTGTGCAGCTGGTGCAGCTGCTGGTCAAACCGGCTGCGCATTTATCCGAACCTCCCCGTAATGTAGTCCTCGGTCCGCTTGTCCTCCGGCCTGGAGAACATCTTTTCCGTGTCGTCAAACTCCACCAGCTCCCCCAGGAGGAAGAAGGCCGTCCGGTCCGCCACACGGGCGGCCTGCTGCATGTTGTGGGTCACCATGACGATGGTGTACTGCCTTTTGAGGTCCAGCACCAGCTCCTCGATCTTGGACGTGGAGATGGGGTCCAGGGCGCTGGTGGCCTCGTCCATGAGGAGGACCTCCGGCTCCACCGCCAGGGCCCGGGCGATGCACAGCCGCTGCTGCTGCCCGCCGGAGAGGCCCAGGGCGCTCTTTTTCAGCCGGTCCTTCACCTCGTCCCAGATGGCGGCGCCGCGCAGGGAGCGCTCCACGAGCTCATCCAGCTTTGCCCGGCTGCGGACCCCGTGGGTCCGGGGGCCGTAGGCTACGTTGTCGTAGATGGACATGGGGAAGGGGTTGGGCTTCTGGAAGACCATGCCGATGCGCTTTCTCAGCCAGGTGACGTCCAGGCCGGGGCGGTAGATGTCCTCGCCGTGGTAGAGCATCCTGCCCTTGATGGTGACGCTTGGCACCAGGTCGTTCATGCGGTTGATGGTTTTGAGGAAGGTGGACTTCCCGCAGCCGGAGGGGCCGATGAGGGCGGTGATCTCCCGCCGGGGGATCCCCATGCAGATCCCCTTCAGCGCCTGGTGGTCCCCGTAGAACAGGTCCAGCTGCTCCGCCTGCAGGATCGTATTCTGATCTGCCATATTGTAACTCCTTTGATTCGCTCAGCGCTTCAGCTTTTTCCCGGCATAGCCGGCGGCCAGGTTGATGGCCACCGTCAGCACCAGGAGGATGGTGGCGATGGAGAAGGCCACATTGAAGTCCGCCCGCTCCTTGGCGTAGATGTAGAGGGCCACGGTGAGGGTGGCGCCGGAGGCGTCCATGAAATTCTGAATGGAGGAGAAGTCCTGCATCATGGTGGACAGCCCCGCCGTGTACATCAGCACCGCGCTCTCCCCCACCACCCGGCCGATGGCCAGGATACAGCCGGTGACGATGCCGTCCACGCTGCTGGGCAGCACCACTGTGCGGATCATGCGCCACTTGCCGCTGCCCAGCCCCAGAGAGCCCTCCCGGTAGGACTGGGGCACGGTTTTAAGGCTCTCCTGGG
>CALWXD010000034.1 GCA_944385425.1 uncultured Oscillospiraceae bacterium
TCCGCTCCGCCCGGCTGTTCGCCGGGCATCCGCTCCTCTCCGTTGCTCGTCCTCTCCAAAGGGGACCCGCTGCGCTGGGCTCCCCTTTGGCCCCGCCTCCGGCGGGCGTTTCAATGCCCCGTCCGCCGCGCCGGCATCAGAGGTACTGGTACAGCTCGCACTTCAGCCGGCCGTTGTACAGCTTGCGGCGCTTGTCCGCCCTGCGGCCGAAGGCCTTTTCAAAGCTCTCGTCGCTGCTGAGGGCCAGCACCCGCCATTTCGGCGGCAGGCCGCGGCACATCTGGCCAAAGGCGCGGCAGACCGCCCGGGCCGCCTCCGCATCCAGCAGCCGCTCGCCGTAGGGGGGATTGGTCACCAGCTGTCCATATTCGCTGTCACGGCGCAGGGCGGCCATGTCTGCCACCTCAAAGCGGACGATGTCCTCCACCTCCGCCTTCCTGGCGTTCTCCCGGGCGATGGCCACGGCCCTGGGGTCGATGTCCCCGCCCCAGATGTCGTAGGCGCCGTGGAACTCCCGGTCCATGGCCTCCTCCGCCCCGTCCATCCACACCCTGCCCGGCACGCAGCCCCACCGCTGGGCGTCAAAGGAGCGGCCCAGCCCCGGCGCCCGGTTGCGGGCGATGAGGGCCGCCTCGATGGGGATGGTGCCGCTGCCGCAGAAGGGGTCGCAGAAGGGGTCCTTCCCCCGGAACCGGCTGAGGAGCACCATGGCCGCGGCCAGGGTCTCCCGCAGGGGGGCCTCCACCCCCACCGCCCGGTAGCCCCGCTTGTGGAGGCCGGGGCCGGAGGTGTCCAGACACAGCGTCACCTGGTCCTCCACAAGGGAGAACTGGATCTGATAGCGGGCGCCGGTCTTAGGCAGGCGCTCCAGGCCGTAGCGGCTGCCCAGGCGCACCGCCGCCGCCTTCTCCACAACGGACTGGCAGGCCGGGACGGAGTGCAGCCGGCTGTCCCGGCTGTAGCCCTTCACCTGGAAGGCGCCGTCCGCCGGGATCCAGTCCTCCCAGGCCGCCGCCCGGGTCCCCTCGAAGAGCTGGTCAAAGTCCCGGGCGGTAAACCGGCCCAGCACCACCAGCACCCGCTCCCCGCAGCGGAGGTTCAGGTTCAGCCGGGCCAGGTCCCCCAGGTTTCCCCGGGCGGTGACCCGCCGGTCCTCCACGCGCACGTCGGAAAGCCCCAGTTTCCGCACTTCATCCCCCACCAGGCCCTCCAGGCCGAACAGGCAGGGTATCAAAAAGGTCTCCATCTCTCCCGCTCCTCTTTTCCCGTTGGCAACAGTCTTGTAGCCCCAGTATACCGGAGGGGACGGAAAAAGGCAATGGCCCCGCCGCCTTTTTGCGGAAAACTTAACGTCCCCGCCCTTGCGGGACCGCGCCGGATATGGTATGATGGTCTCACTGCAAGCGGCGGAAAGGAGGCGCGCGTATGCTGAGCCCCGTCTACATCTGGCTGGGCCTGTTCATCCTGTTTGGCATTGTGGAGGCCGCCACGGTCTCCCTCACCTCCATCTGGTTTGCCATCGGGTCCCTGGCGGCCCTGGCCGCGGCGCTCCTCGGCGCCCAGGTGTGGCTGCAGGTGGTGGTATTCCTGGCTGTCACGGTGCTCACCGTGCTCCTCACTCGGCCGCTGGTGCGCCGGTTTGTGGACCCCAAGCGGACCCCCACCAATGTGGACCGCCTGCTGGGCCAGCGGGCGGAGGTGACCGAGGCCATCGACAACCTGGCCGGCCGGGGCGCGGTGTACATCGACGGGAAGACCTGGTCCGCCCGCAGCGCCGACGGTGCCCCCATCCCGGCGGGGCGGCGGATCGTCGTCCAATCCATTGAAGGCGTAAAACTGATTGTGCGTTTGGAGGAGAATGCAAATGGAACTGTTTCTTAACCTGCTGCCGGTCCTGATCCTGGCCCTTGTCATCATCATTATCCTGGCCCGGTGCATCTATGTAGTGCAGCAGTCCCGTGCCTATGTCATCGAGCGGCTGGGCGTCTTTGCCACCGTGTGGGAGGAGGGGCTGCATCTGAAGATCCCCTTTGTGGAGAAGATCGTCAAGCGCATCAGCCTCAAGGAGCAGGTGGTGGACTTTGCCCCCCAGCCCGTCATCACCAAGGACAACGTGACCATGCAGATCGACACGGTGATCTACTTCCAGATCACCGACCCCAAGCTCTACACCTACGGCGTGGAGCACCCCCTCAGCGCCATTGAGAATCTGACGGCCACCACCCTCAGAAACATCATCGGCGACCTGGATCTGGACCAGTCCCTCACCAGCCGGGACCACATCAACACCCAGATGCGGGCCATCCTGGACGAGGCCACCGACGCCTGGGGCATCAAGGTCAACCGGGTGGAGCTGAAGAACATCATGCCGCCCCGGGACATCCAGGAGTCCATGGAGAAACAGATGCGGGCCGAGCGGGAGCGCCGTGAGGCTATCCTCCAGGCAGAGGGGCAGAAACAGTCCCAGATCCTGGTGGCGGAGGGTGAAAAGCAGTCCGTCATCCTAAAGGCCGACGCGGCCAAGCAGGCCAAGATCATGGCCGCCGAGGCGGACAAGGCCGCCCGCATCATGGCCGCCGAGGCGGAGGCGGAGGCCATCGCCAAGGTCCAGGAGGCCACCGCCGCCGCCCTCAAGCTCCTCAACGAGGCCGCCCCCAACGACCAGGTGGTGAAGCTGAAGGCCCTGGAGGCCTTCCAGGCCGCGGCCGACGGGAAGGCCACCAAGATCATCATCCCCAGCGAGATCCAGAGCCTTGCCGGCCTTGCCGCCGGGGTCAAGGAGCTGGTGTCGGACGACAGGCCCGCCCAATAGCGTCTGGCAGGAGGCCGCTCTTCCCGGCGGCCTCCTGTTTTTCTCTCCCGGAACCGCCGTCTCGGCCATTTGGGTAAAGACCGCGTAAGCTTTTGGTAAAATGTACATGGGGGATGGACGGCGCCTAAAAATATTTGGGGAATACGCTGTCTTGCCTTCTGTCGAAAAAATGTGGATAATGAAGATGAGTTCTTTTTCTCCGGCCGATTTTCACAATTGATACGTTTAGGAGAGGTGATTGTTTTGCAGCAGCTGAAAGAGCGCATTCTGAAGGAGGGGAAGGTCCTTCCCGGCAACATCATCAAGGTGGACGGGTTCCTCAACCACCGGGTGGACACCAAGCTGATGGAGGCCATGGCCGACGAGTTTGCCAAGTACTTCGACGTGAAGGACATCACCATGGTCCTCACCGCCGAGGCCAGCGGCATCGCCCTGGCGGCCATCTGCGCCAACCGCTACGGCGTGCCCATGGTCTTCGCCAAGAAGGCCAAGAGCGACAACATTGAGGGCGGGCTGTATCAAAGCGAGATTTTTTCCTATACTTACAAGAAGAAGATGACCCTGATCCTCTCCAAGGAGTGGCTCAACAAGGACGACAAGGTCCTCATCATCGACGACTTCATGGCCAAGGGCAACGCCATGCAGGGCCTCATCGACTTGGTCAACGAGGCCGGCGCCACCCTCAAGGGCATCGGCGTGGCGGTGGAGAAGGGGTTCCAGGGCGGCGGTGACCGGTTCCGCGGCCTCCCCGGCGTGCCCTACAAGGCCCTGGCGGTGATCGAGTCCGCCGAGCCCGGCCACATCGTCTTCCGGGACGAGGACTAAGCTTTCCGGCATATCCCTTCCGTTTCCGCGTCTGACCGAGAGAGGGGCCCCGGGGCCCCTCTTCCCCAAGGTGGCTGCGCGGAAAAGGCGGGCGTGCCCATAAAAAGCTTGTTTTCCTTTTGCCGCTCCTCCTGCTGCCGGGGGCCTGGCCGGCCCCAGCGCTGCGCCGGAGGAGCTGGCCGGCGGCCTGCCTCTATCCCCAGGCGCTGGCCGCTGTGGAGCGCAGCGGCTTTACCGTTGTGGAGTGGGGCGGCGCGGAGATCCGCGACTAACCTAGGAAAAAAGGAGGGACCCTGTTTGTCCCGTCAAGCCATTCTCGTGCTGGACTTCGGCGGCCAGTACAACCAGCTCATCGCCCGGCGGGTCCGGGAGTGCAGCGTCTACTGTGAGGTCAAGCCCTATACCGTCTCCCTGGAGGAGATCCGGGCCTTTGACCCCATGGGCATCATCTTTACCGGCGGACCGGGCAGCGTCTACGAGGAAAAGGCCCCCCATGTGGACCCGGCTGTCTTCCAGCTGGGTGTGCCGGTGCTGGGCATCTGCTACGGCTGCCAGCTGATGGCCCAGTATCTGGGGGGCTCCGTCACCGCCGCCCAGGCCGACACCGCCCGGGAGTACGGCAAAACCGAGACCTTTTACGACACCGGCTGCAGGCTCTTCCAGGGCCTGCCGGCCCAGGGCATCAGCTGGATGAGCCACGGGGACTACATGGCCAGGGTGCCGGAGGGGTTCCGCCTGGTGGGGCACACCGCCGCCTGCCCCAACGCGGCCATCGCCGACGAGGCCCGGGGGTTCTACGGCGTCCAGTTCCACCCGGAGGTGAACCACACGGAGCACGGGGTGGACATGATCCGCAACTTCCTCTATGCCGTCTGCGGCGCCAGGGGCGAGTGGACCATGGGGGACTATAAGAAGACGGCCATCGCCGCCATCCGGGAGAAGGTGGGGGACGGCCGGGTGCTACTGGCCCTCTCCGGCGGGGTGGACTCCAGCGTGTGCGCCGCCCTTTTGGCCGAGGCGGTGGGCCGTCAGCTCACCTGCGTGTTTGTGGACCACGGCCTCATGCGCCTCAACGAGGGCGACGAGGTGGAAGCGGCCTTCTCCAAGTGGGACATCAACTTTATCCGCGTGGACGCGGAGGCCCGTTTCCTCCTCAAGCTGGCCGGCGAGTCCGACCCGGAGCGGAAACGGAAGATCATCGGCGCGGAGTTCATCCGGGTCTTTGAGGAGGAGGCCAGGAAGATCGGCAAGGTGGACTTCCTGGCCCAGGGCACCATCTACCCCGACGTCATCGAGTCCGGCGCCGGGGACGCCGCCGTGATCAAGAGCCACCACAACGTGGGGGGCCTTCCCGACTATGTGGACTTCAAGGAGATCATTGAGCCGCTGCGCCTGCTCTTTAAGGACGAGGTGCGCCAGCTGGGCCGGGAGCTGGGCCTGCCGGAGTATCTGGTGAGCCGCCAGCCCTTCCCGGGGCCGGGCCTGGCCATCCGGGTGATCGGGGATCTCACCAAGGAAAAGCTGGACATCCTCCGGGAGGCGGACGCCATCTACCGTCAGGAGATCGCCGCCGCTGGGGAGGACCGGAACATCAACCAGTATTTCGCCGTCCTCACCAACACCCGCAGCGTGGGCGTCATGGGGGATGGGCGGACCTACGACTACACCCTGGCCCTCCGGGCGGTCACCACCAGCGACTTTATGACAGCCGACTGGGCCCGGATCCCCTACGACCTGCTGGATAAAATTTCCAGCCGCATCGTCAACGAGGTCCGGGGCATCAACCGGATTGTGTATGATGTGACCAGCAAGCCCCCGGCCACGATAGAGTGGGAATGACGCTCGAAACGGCGCAAACCCACATGAATACAGGCTTTTTTGCCCGTCCATAAGGCTCTTGATACTGGATTGATACTATTTGTGTCCGCCCGGTATGCTCAAGAGAATAATCCCAAGAGGACAAGCAAAACCGCCCTGCTGAACGACAAATTCAGCAGGGCGGTTTTTTGCTTGTCTTATTTGTTTTTCCGCCAGGGGATATAATACTCGCTTTCCTTGCTGTCGTCACAGGTATGGGGCCAGT
>CALWXD010000035.1 GCA_944385425.1 uncultured Oscillospiraceae bacterium
CCCCGGCGCTGTGCCAGTCCGGCTGGGCCAAAACCGCCACCCGGAAGCCCTGGTCCTCCAGCACCCGGGCGATGATGGCCGCGCCGAAGCTGGGGTGGTCGATATAGGCGTCGGCGGTGACGAGGAGAAAGTCGTAGTACCACCAGTCCCGGCGGTGCATGTCCTCCCGGCTCACAGGCAGAAAATCCAGCGTATCCATGGCAGGTCTCCCTTCTTTTGGGTGCAGTGCGTTTTCCCTATCATACCGTCTTTTCGGGGAAAAAACAATCCCCCGGCGGGAGAGGCGCCGTCCCCGCCGGAACCCGCGGCAGGCCCTTCCGCCTCCCCGGTCTCCGGATACCCGCCGGCCGGGCGAATTTTGGCGGGACCTCCTGCAGCTGCCGGGCAGGAAAACCGCGGCGGGCCTCTTTTTCCGCAATTCCGCCTCCGCTTTAATTGCAGTCTGATTCGGACTATAATGTAGTAGTCCGTTTTGGAATATGGTAGCATATTCCCAGAGGTGATGGGATGGACTACGTAGACCGGCTGACCGCGCTGCGCGTGGATAACGATATCAGCCAGAGAGCCATTGCGGAAGTTTTGGGCTGCCAGCAGTCGGCAATCTCCAAATTTGAGACCAGGAAAACGAAATACAGCATTGAAGATTTGATGAAACTGTGCGAGTATTACCAAATTTCTGCGGACTATGTCCTGGGGCTGTCAAGGGATATGCCCTATCCGAACGAGAGGGAGGGATAGATTACCATGGACACCATTGCCGCCATCTCCACGGCCCGGGCCGTCTCGGCCATCGGTATTCTGCGCCTGTCGGGCCCCCGGGCCCTGCCCATCGCCGAGGCGGTGTTCCGCCCGGCCGACGGCAGGCCCCTCTCCGCCCACCCCCGGCGGACCATGGTCTACGGCACGCTCCTGGACGGGCAGGGCGCGCCCATTGACCAGATTCTGGCCGTGGCTTTTGACGCCGGGGCCAGCTACACCGGGGAGGAGAGCGCGGAGTTCCACTGCCACGGCTCCCCGGTGGTGCTCCAGGAGGGGCTCCGGTCCCTCTTTGCCGCCGGGGCCCGGCAGGCCGCAGGGGGCGAGTTCACCAAGCGGGCCTTTTTGAACGGCCGCATGGATCTCACCGAGGCGGAGGCGGTCATCGACCTCATCGAGGCGGAGACCGCCGACGCGGCCCGCAACGCCGTGGGCCAGCTCTCGGGCCTCCTCCGGCGGGAGATCGAGGGGGTCTACGACGGCCTTATGGCCGTGGCCAGCCGGTTTTACGCGGTGGTGGACTACCCGGACGAGGACATCGAGGACCTGGAGGCCGCGGACCTGGAGGGGACGCTGGGGAAGGCGGAGGGACGCCTTGCCGCCCTGCTCGCGTCCTTTGACCGGGGCCGGGTGCTGAAAAGCGGCGTGCCCACCGCCATCGTGGGCCGGCCCAACGTGGGCAAAAGCTCCCTCCTCAACGCCCTGGTGGGCTACGAGCGGGCCATTGTCACCGACATCCCCGGCACCACACGGGACACGGTGGAGGAGAAGGTCCTCTGCGGCGGTGTGCTGCTGCGGCTCACGGACACCGCGGGCCTGCGGGAGACGGCGGACACGGTGGAGCGGATCGGCGTGGAGCGCAGCCGCCGGGCCGCGGAGAGGGCGCAGCTGTGCCTCATCGTGCTGGACGGCAGCGCCCCCCTCACGGCGGAGGACCAGGCGGCCCTGGCCCTGGCCGGCAGCGCCCAAAAGGCCCTGGTCGTTGTCAACAAGGCCGACCTGCCCCAGAAATGGGACGCCGCCGGCCTGCCCCTCCCCGCCGTGGCCGTCAGCGCCAAAACCGGGGCGGGCCTGGGGGACCTGGAGCGGGCGGTGGCATCCCTCTTCCCCGCCGGGGAGGCCCCCCGGGGCCAGTTCCTCACCAACCCCCGGCAGGCGGCGGCGGTGGAGCGGGCCCTCTCCGCCGTCCGGGGGGCCCGGGCGGCCCTGGAGGGGGGCTTGACGCCCGACGCGGTGCTCACCGACGCGGAGGCGGCCCTCTCCGCCCTGGGGGAGCTCACCGGCAAGACCGCCCGGGAGGACCTGGTGGCCCAGATCTTCTCCCGGTTCTGCGTGGGGAAATAGCCGCTCCCCGGAAGCCATTTTCCCCACAGCGCCGCCGGCAGGCCCGTCCCGCCGGCGGCGCCGCCTTTTCCGGCGGGGCAGGGGAGGCCGCCCCTCCTTTTTTCCTTTCGGCATGCCGGAGCGGAAAGGAGCGGTGCCGCCGGCTGATGAAGCATGGTCCAACAGGATGGAAAAATAATTTCGATCACCCTGCAGCGGGGCGTCGGAAAGACCTTCCCCCGCTCCGCGCTAACGTTCCCTGGGGCGGAGGGGGCAGGCGGAAAGACGTGATGCGCATGGCGCAAAAATGATAAATGGTGTACATGTATATACGTATATTCCTGCAAAAATAACCTTGACAATCGAAAAGAAATATATTAAAATAACAAAAAAACAGGAGAGGATACGGCGAATTTCAGCTCTTATGACAAGGGATCGGGTGGAACATGGTGCTTGAGGGCTGAATATTATTGATTTTACTTTAGGAAGGAGGCGTGTTGTTCTGCTTGCACATTACTCATCAATGAAAAGTGATGAGTAATAAGAAAAGATTGCTACTCATTATTGATGAAAGGTGGAGGAAAATGAAAAAATTATTGTCACTGTTTTTAGCCATGCTGATGCTCTTCTCGGTGGTTGCCTGCTCTGACAGCAACGCCGGCGGCGAGGACGCCAACAGCAACGCCAATTCCAACGCGGACAACGCCGGCAACACCGATAACGGCGCGGCGGATGACGGCGAGGAGGCCCTGCCCATGGAGGGCATGCATCTGAAGATGGCCGGCTACGCGGGGTTCTGGCCCTTCCGTTATAAGGAGACGGACGGCACGGTCAAGGGGATTGATATTGACTTCTACAATGAGTTCGCCAAGCGTCTGGGCTTTACCTGGGAGTTTGTGGACGTGCCCTTCGCGGAGATGATCGCCGGCGTCAGCACGGGCCTGTATGATATGGCCGCTTCCATGAGCTACTCCCCCGACCGCGAGGAGGAAGTGGACTTCAGCTATCACCCCTACTACATCCCCCGGATTGGCGCGCTGCAGCAGAAGGGCGCCGGCATTGTGGACATCGAGAGCATGACCGGGAAAAGCGTCTGCGTGGCCCTGGGCAGCACGACGATGATCGACTGGGTGGAGGAGAACGTGGACTACGGCAACTTCGAGCTGCTGGAGGGCGCCGCCACCTACACCTCCGTGATCTCCGGCTACAACGACTGCTACATCAGCGACTCCGTGGAGCTCAGCAAGGTCGCGGAAGAGAATGACCTGGAGTGCGTCGTGCTCCCCGAGGACGAGACCATTGAGATTTGTGAGCCCTACAGCTTCGTGTTCCAGAACAACTATGAGTACAGAGACCTTTTCGATCAGACCCTGGTCGAGATGTACGAGGATGGGACCCTGGACGCCATCGTGGCCTCCTGGATTGGGGAAGGCTATGAGATGCAGGCCGAGCAGTTTGTCCCGCAGTTTTAAGTTCTAACATTTTGTTTTGATACGGTCTGGCAGGATAGTACAGATAGAATAGAGCTGGTACTATCCTGCCAGATCTGCGTTATGCGGGGCGGCGGGTCGGCGCGCCGCCTGCCCCAAGAGCAAATTTGGATTCTACGGGCAATGGAGGAATGAGCAGCATGAGATTTGACAAATTAGCACCCTATTCCCCGATGTTTTTAGATGCGATTGGCACAACCATTCAATATACGGTAATCTCCCTGGTGCTGGGCGTGATTCTGGGGCTTCTGATCGGAATTGTGAAGCTCTCCAACGGCCCGGTGGCAAAGGTGCTGAAACCGCTTACCGTGGCGTTTACGGCCATTTTCCGCGGCGTGCCGCTGATGGTGCTGCTGTTTTTGGTCTACTACGCCACGCCGCAGGTGACGGGGATTGAGCTGAACACCTTTGGCGCGGGCATCGCGGTCTTCGGCTTGAACACCGCCGCCATGACCTCTGAAGTGTTCCGCGCCGGGATCTACAGCGTGCCCAAGGGGCAGACGGAGGCGGCCCTGGCCCTGGGGGTCCCCAAGAAGATGGCCATGATGGACATCATTGTCCCCCAGGCGCTGCGGAGCATCCTGCCCGCCATCGTGAACGAGGGCATTTCCCTGCTGAAGACGACGTCTTTGATCTCGGTCCTGGGCGTTGCGGACGTGATGCGGACGGCCCAGCTGGTGATGAGCCAGACCTATACGGCGTTTGAACCCTTTATTGTCTCCGCGGTGATCTATTTTATCATGGTCTACGTCCTCACATTCTTCTCGAACTATCTGGAAAGGAGACTGCGTAAAGGTGATTGAGGTTAGAGATTTACATAAGTCGTTCGGCAGCTTGCAGGTATTGAACGGAATATCCTTTACCATTGAAAAATCCGACGCGGTGGCCATCATCGGCCCCTCCGGCGGCGGGAAATCCACGTTGCTCAGATGCATCAATATGATCGAGACCCCCACCTCCGGGAAGGTGCTGATCGACGGGGTGGATATGACCGATAAGAAGACAAATATCTTGCAAATGCGGCAGAGATGCGGTATGGTATTCCAAGATTTTAATCTTTTTCCCAATATGTCGGTGCGGGAAAATTTGATTTACGCCCCCACAAAAACGAAGGGCGAATCCCGCGCCGAGGCGGAGGAACGGGCGAAGATGCTGCTGGATAAGGTGGGGCTTTTGTCGAAATACGACGAGTACCCCAAGAAGCTGTCCGGCGGGCAGAAGCAGCGCGTGGCCATTGCCCGGGCGCTGATGATGAACCCGGAGTATATGTTGTTTGACGAGCCTACGTCCGCCCTGGACCCGGAGATGATCAAGGAAGTTTTGGGCGTCATCCGGGATCTGGCCAAAGAGGGCATGACCATGGCCATCGTCACCCATGAGATGAATTTCTGCCGGGATGTGTCCAACAAGGTGCTGTTCCTGGACCAGGGCGTGGTGGCGGAGTATTCGGCCACGGAGGAATTCTACGCCTGCCCGAAGACGGAGCGCGCGCGCCAGTTCCTGCAGAAAGTCATGTAGCGGCCCGGAAGGGCGTTCTTGAAAAACGGCGCGGGGCATCCCGGCGGAAAAGCGGGGGCGCAGGCGCAATCCATAAGAGCTTGGTGGGAGAAGGCATGTCATATAATGAAAATTTTATGTTCGCCATTGAAAACAAGGAGCATATTGCCACGCTGCACGACCGGCAGGAGTGGTACCGCTATATGATGATGTCGTTTCTGTCCGAGTCCGAGGAGCCGCAGGGCGCCTGGGCCATCCAGGAGAAGTTCATCCGCCTGGGGTATAACCCCAGCGCGGCCACCATCGGCCGCTACCTAAAAGAGCTGGACGTCTTGGGGTTTACTGTCCGGGCCAGCAATAAGGGCCGGGTTTTGACCGCGTCCGGGAAAAACGCGCTGGAGGAGTACAACAGGAAGCTGCATAGCGAGCGGCTCCATCTGAATGTCAAAAAGGAATATGAGGTCTATAACCGCGAAAAGCTGATTGAAATCTACATTGTGCGCAAGGCGATAGAGACCGAGGCGGTCCGCCTGTGCGCGAGAAATAGGAGCGAGGAGCTTCTGCAGCGGCTGGGCGAGACGGTTTTTGACTACCGGGAGGCGGCCAGCCACAGGGAGGACTTCTTGGAGCCGTCGCTGCAGTTTCATGTGCTGATCGGCGACGGCAGCGGCAACGGGGTTTTGAGCGCTATTTTGCGGCTACTCATCAGCGACCAGAAAGAGGTCGAGCGCCAGATGGAGCGGCTGGAGACGAGAAACTTTGGCCTGCTCTATGTGGAAGACCATTGCGACATCTACCAGAGCATTAAGCAGCGCGATGAGGAGTCGGCGGTACGGCTGCTGAACGAGCACTTCGGGCGGATGCTGGAGGATCTCAAGGCCAAAAAATAGCAGGCCGTACTGCCTACCACAACTCATCAATTGTGAGTGATAAATTGATGAAAGGGAGGATCCATAATGCGCACGATTGTGAAAAACGGCAATGTTATCACCTCTAACGATGAATTTCGTGGCGATATTCTCATTGAAAACGGCAAGATTACGGGCATCGGCTCCTTTGTCCCCGGGGAGGGGGACCAGGTAATCGACGCGGCGGGGCGGTATGTCTTCCCCGGCGGTGTGGACCAGCATACGCATTTTTCCGCCCTGTGCAACTCCGGCGACAAGGACACCGCCGGCTATGAAAGCACCGACGCGGTTATCGTGGGCGGCACGACCACCATTGTGGATTACGCGCCCCAGGACCCCGGAAAGGGGCTGCTGGACAGCATCGACTACCGCATCAACGTCCGGGCGAAGGGGAAGACCTGCGTAGACTACACCCTCCACGCCATGATTACCGACATCATGGACTGCATTTTTGAAGAGGTGAAGGATTTGCCGAAAAACGGCATCTCCTCCATCAAGTGCTTTATGGCCTATAAAGATTCGCCCCTGCATGTGGACGACGGCACCTTGTACAAAATCCTCCGCAACAGCCGGGACGTGGGCGTCACCGTGTTTGTCCACGGGGAAAACGGCGAACTGATCGACCGTTTCCAGCGCGACTGCGTAAAGGCCGGCCACATTGAGCCGAAGTACCACGCCGTTTCGCGGCCGCCCTTTGTGGAGGGGGAGGGGACTGCCCGCGCGATTTACCTGGCCAACAAAGCGGGGACGCCGCTCTATGTGGCCCATGTCACCTGCCAGGACGCCATTGACGAGATTGTCAAGGCCCGCGGGCGGAACCAGCGCGTGATGGGCGAGACCTGCACGCACTACTTGACGGTGACGAAAAAGGCGCTGGAAAACGAGGACTTTTTGGAGGCCTCCAAATATGTGTGCTCCCCGGCCCTGCGGGACGAGGCGGAGCTGGAGAACCTCTGGAACGCGCTGAATGACGGCACCCTCAATGCCATTGTCTCCGACCACTGCGGCATCGACCTTGAGATGAAGAAGCAGGGCCTGGAGAGCTTTACCTTGATCCCCAACGGGTCCCCGGGCGCCGGCGACCGGATCCATGTGATCTGGGCAAAGGGCGTGATGACCGGGAAAATCACCAAGCAGAAGTTTGTCCAGCTGATCGCCACAAACCCCGCGAAAATTAACGGCATTTATCCCCAAAAGGGCGACATCGTCATTGGCGCGGACGCGGACCTGGTCATTTTCGACCCCGATTACCGCGGCGAGATCCGCTGGGCGGACTGCCCCAACGGCGTGGATTACAACGTCTACGAGGGCGAGCCCCTGCTCGGCCGGGTGGACACCGTGCTCCTTAGGGGGGAGGTCGTCGTTGAAAACGCCAAGTTTGTGGGCCAGTACGGCCAGGGGCGGTTCATCCCCGCCAAGCCGTACGCGGCGGCGTATGTTGGGCTTTAACCATTGCCTTGCTGCATAGGGAAAGGGAGGTTGCGCATTGAAAACGGTAGATTTGCTGATTATGAACGGCATCGTTGTGACCATGGAGGGGACGGGCTGCGGCATCATCCCCGACGGGGCGGTGGCGATTCAAGGGAATGATATCGTCGCGGTGGGCCCCACGGCGGATGTCTTGAAGGAATATGACGGCCACCGGGTGTTCAACGCGAAGAACAAGGTGGTCATGCCGGGCTTGATCGACTGCCACGCCCACTCCTGCGACGCCATCGCCAGGGGGACGGCGCAGGATATCTCCGGCTGGATGTACAAGGGGATCTGGCCTGTGCTCTCCTGCTCGGATGTAGAGGGGAAGAAGATCGGCTCCATGGTCCATCTGGCGGAGTCTGTCCTGGGCGGGACGACCACCATTTGCGACATGGTCTACGACAGCGACACCATTGTGGAAAACCATGTGCAGCTGGGCGTGCGGGGATTTGTCTCGGAGATGATCCACTCCATGCCGCCGGATGTCTATAAGGCGGACGAGAACGCGCCCATCGAACATGACGCCAGCATCGGCAACCGGAGGTTCCAGACCGGACGCAAGATGGTGGAGCAGTATAACGGGTACGACAACGGGCGCATCACCTGCATGCTGGGCCCCCAGGCGATCAACATGTGCTCCCTGGAGCTGATGGACGAGATCTATGGATACGCGCGGAAGAACAACGTGGGGATCACGATTCATGTGTCCCAGGGCGACAGGGAAAACGTGCAGATCGAGCGCCGCTTCCACAAGCGGGCGATCCCCCTGCTGGATGAGAAGGGCTACCTGGGGCCGGATGTGCTCTGCGTCCATCTCACCTGCGCAACGCCCGAAGAGATCGCCACCGTGGTAAAATCCGGCTCGCCCATGGTCCTCTGCTCCACCAGTCTTGCGATCATCGGCGGGGAAATCCCCCCCGCGTCGGAATTCCTGGCCGCTGGCGGCCTGGTCGCCCTGGGGACCGACCAGGCCCCCGGCAACAACCGGAACAACATGTTCTCGGAGATGAAGATGAGCGCCCTCCTCAACAAATGCAAGCACAAGCAGGGGACATTCTTCCCCGCGTGGCAGGTGCTGCGCATGGCCACCGTCGACGCGGCCCGGGCGCTTCGGAAGGAGAAGGAGATCGGCTCCCTGCGCCCGGGGAAAAAGGCGGATGTCATCATCGTTGACATGCAGTATCCCGCCCTTACCCCCATCCTGCTCAGCCCCATACGGAATATTATCCCCAATCTGGTGTATTCCGCCAACGGCAGCGAGGTGGAGACGGTGATCATCAACGGGAAGGTTGTCGTAGACGATCACCAGCTTACGACAATTGACCTCAAGCAGACCATCGCGGACGCGAACGCGGCGGCCCAGCGGTTTTGCGGCCGGCTGGAGCACTTTGACGGCCTGGATCAATTGCCCCTGGCCAAGTGGACGCGGGAAGGGCTCTATTGATCCCGGGCGTCCGGAGACTGCGGCTTTCCGCCTGTGTTCCCGCCCCACAGGGGGCGGGAACACAGGCGGTATACAGGCGGCGTACTTGCTTCTTTCCGTACATTTCGTACATCGATAAGGAGAATCACAATGCGCGACAGAATGGCAGTGGAGTTGTCAAACCTTGGCAACATTGGTATGACCCCCGGCGGCGGGACCAATCGTGTGGCTTATACGGAGGCATTCTTTAAGGGCAGGAACTATGTCCAGAGCGTGATGGAGCAAGTCGGGCTAAACACAAAGGTGGACGCGGTGGGGAACCTATACGGGACAACCCGCGAAGGCGCCGGCAAGAAGATCCTCATCGGCTCCCATTTGGATACGGTTCCCAACGGGGGGATCTATGACGGGGCCCTGGGCGTTTTCGCGGGGATTGAGTGCATACGCCGCCTGCGGGAGGAGGGCTATCCGCTGATCCACCCCATAGAGGTTGTGGGATTTATCGAGGAGGAGGGCAACGCGGTAGGCGGCACCTTTGGAAGCCGCTGCATGTGCGGCCAGGAGATCGGGGCGAAGGAAAAGAGCAGCATGGCCGCCGTGCGCCTAACGGAGGAGGACGTCCTCAGCAGCCGCTGCGATCCCAATGACTTTTTGTGCTATCTGGAGATGCACATCGAGCAAGGCGGCGTTTTGGACAAGGAACGGCTGAGCATTGGCGCGGTGGAGGGGATTGTGGCCATCATCCGCTTTTATGCCACGGTAAACGGGCAGAGCAACCACGCGGGGACCACCCCCATGTACCTGCGGAACGACGCCATGGTGAAGTCCTGTGAGATTATCCAGAGGCTGGTGCAGCTTGTAACGGCCTATGATCCCAGCATGGTCTGCACGGTGGGGGAGTTCCAGATCCCCTATGGGGCGGTCAATGTGATCCCCGGCCAGGCGAAATTCTTAATTGAGATGCGCTACAAAAACCTGGAGGGGATGAAAGAGGTCATCGGGCAGCTGCAGAAGGAGTACGCCGAGCCCACCTTGCAGCTGCGGCAGTTCCTCAACCAGGACCGCACCTTGATGGATCCCCGCCTCACCGAGGCGGTAGAGGCGGTCTGCCAGGCGCAGAAGATCCCCTACAAACGCATGTACAGCGGCGCCGGGCACGACGCGATCAATACCGCCCGGATTATGCCGACAGGCATGTTCTTTATCCCCAGCAAGGACGGCATCAGCCACAGCGCGCAGGAGTATTCCTCCGCGAAGGACATGGCGCAGGGCGTGGCGGTGCTGGCCGAGCTGGTTAAAAAGATTGACAGGAGTGAGGTTCTATGAGGATCAAACTGATTAACCCCAATACGACGGCGGCAATGACGGAGAGCTGCCGGATCGCGGCGGAGCAGGTCAAGCGCCCGGACACGGAGATCATCGCCACCAACCCGTCCATTGGCCCGGACAGCATTGAGTGCTATGTGGATGAATATCTGGCGATCCCCGGCGTTCTGGGCGAAATCCTAAAAGGCGACCGGGAGGAGGGGATCGACGCCTACATCATCGGCTGCTTTGGGGACCCGGGCCTGCAGGCGGCCAGGGAGGTGACCGACAAGCCGGTTTTGGGCATCGGCCAGTCGGCCATGCTTTTGGCGCGGATGGTCGCCCCCAATTTCTCCATTATATCCGTTCTGGACAGGGCCCTAAAAGTGACGGACGACCTGGTGGACGCCTATGGCATGCGCAATATCTGCAAGTCGATCCGCACAACGGGGCTGAGCGTCTTAGACTTTACCCGGGACTTTGAGAAGGGCCTGGCGGCGCTGTCGAAGCAGGCGGAGCTGGCGGTAAAAGAGGACAAGGCGGAGTGTGTCCTCCTGGGATGCGCCGGGTTTGTGGACTTTGTCCAGTCCCTAAGCAAAAAGCTCAGCGTCCCGGTTATTGACGGCGTTTTGCCGGCGGTGAAATTCGCTGAGGCGATGGTGGATATGCGGATTACCACCAGCAAAAGCAACACCTGGAAATACCCCGAGCAAAAGGCCTTCAAGGGATTTGAGTACCTGCCGTTTATCTTTAACTGACGGCTGCGCTTGCCTGCCGCGTGACGCTGCCGGGGGCGGGCTTCCGCCCCCGGCCAAAGCGGTGCCGCGGCGGAAGCCGCCGGATTTTAGGGGAGGACTTATGCTGCGCACAAATCACCGCGGAATCGCCTGCGTTGTTCTTTCCGCCTTTTTCTTCGGGCTGCTGCCCATTGTGTCGAAGTATATTTACGCCAACGGCGGGACGCCGCTGCAGACGATGTATGTTCGATGCTTTGCCATCCCCGCCTTATACGGGATCCTGCGCCGGCAGAGGGTGGGCCTCCGGGTCACAAGGAGGCAGGGGGCCTGGCTGTTTGCGCTGTCCATGCTGGGCTCTATCGTCACGGGCATGACGCTGCTGTACTCCTACACCCTCCTTCCGTCGGGGACGGCGACCACCCTGCACTTTCTCTACTGCGCGCTGACTGCCGTTGGCTGCGCGGTGTTCCTAAAAAACAGGCTGACGCCGCTGGGGGTGGGCAGCGTGCTGATCTGTACGCTGGGCGTATCGCTCCTGTCCTCCCCCCAGACAGGCGGCAACGCGGCGGGCGTTTTTTTGGCCGTCCTCTCCGCGGTTGCCTACGCTGGTTACAGCATCCTCTTGATGCACAGCGGGCTGCACGACATGCACCCCTTGAAGATCATGTTTTACCTAAACCTTTTCGCCCTCATCACCTTGACGCTGCTGAACGCGGCGACTGGCATCATTGCCTTTACCATGAATGCCCGGGGGTGGGTGGCGGCGCTCCTCCTCAACACGGCGCTGAGCACGGCGGGAGGGGTCCTGTATGTGCGGGGGGTCCACGATATTGGCGCGCAGAAGGCCACGGTTTTCAGCACGGTGGAGCCGCTGACCAGCGTCGTGGTGGGGATGCTGGTCTATCGGGAGGCCATGCGCCTCACCGGGGCCCTGGGGGTGGCCTGTATCCTGGGCGGGACGCTGCTGCTCCTGTCGGAAAAAAAGACGGGCGCCGCGAAGGGCGAAGGGGCCGGCGCCGATGGGTCCCCCGCGCCGCAAAAGACGGAGGGGTGCCGCCGTCTGGCCGGCCAGCATCGGATTTCTGGAAAAATCTTTGTAAATGACAGCGATAAGAGGGAGAAGAACGATGGATTTTTACAATGAACGAACCAAGGACCTGCAGCAGGGCCTTATCCGCGCGATGTTCGATAAGGCGGCGCCCCTTACCGGTGTGATCAGCATGGGGATTGGGGAGCCGGATATGCCCACCCCCGCGCCGGTGTGCCAGGCGGGGAAGGAGGCCCTGGACAAGGGGATCACGCACTATACGCCCAACGCCGGGCTGGTGGCCCTGCGCCAGGCCATAGCGGAGCAGTCCTCCGTCAAAAACGTGGGCTATCACCCCACGGAGGAGATTATTGTGACAAACGGCGGGATGGGTGCGCTCTCCCTGCTCATGGCGGTGATCCTCAACCCCCAGGACGAGGTGATCATCCAGGACCCGCAGTGGCTCAACTATGTGGCGCAGGTGACCTATTACGGCGGCGTCCCGGTCCGCGTGCCCACCAGCGGCCAGCAGCACTTTGTGATGCAGCCGGCGGAAATCGAAAAGCGGATCACGCCGCGGACAAAGGCCATCCTCATCAACAGCCCCAACAACCCCACCGGGTTCGTGGTGCCGCAGTCCGTGCTGGAGCAGATTGCGGAGATCGCGAAAAAGCACGACCTGCTGGTGATTACGGACGAGGTCTACAATACGCTTTTGTACAGCGGGGAGCCGTACAAGAGCATCGCGGAGCTGCCGGGGATGAAGGAGCGCACCGTGGTCATCAACAGCTTCTCCAAGGCCTACGCCATGACGGGCTGGCGCATCGGCTACGCCGCGGGGCCCGCCTCCATCATCAAGCGCATGACCATCTGCCAGGAGAACTTCAACTCCTGCGCCAACGCCCCCGGCCAGTACGCGGCCATATACGCCCTGCGGCATCCGGAGCTGTCGGAAGAGCTGCGCGGCGTCTTTGCTGACCGCCGGAGAGTCCTGCTGGACGGCCTGCGGCGGATCAAGGGTTTCTCCTTTGAAGAGCCGGACGGCGCCTTCTATGTCTTCCCGTCCATCGCCGCCTTTGGCATGAGCGACCTCGCGTTTTGCGAGCGCCTTCTGGAGGAGCAGCGGGTGGTGTGCATCCCGGGCAGCGCCTTTGGCGCCTGCGGGGCGGGGCATATCCGGATGGCTTACACCGTAAACGAGGACCTGCTGCGGCAGGCGCTGGAGCGCATCGAAAAGTTCTGCAGCAGCTTAGGCTGATCTCCTCTTGGCGGCACCATACCTGGCGGCCCGGGGCATTTTGCCCCGAGCCGCCCCTTGTCCCCAGGCCGCTGCGCCCAAAAGCCCCGGCGGGAAACTTTTGTTTCCCGCCGGGGCTTTTTTCATAGATTGTAGCGGAGCAGGCTGTCGGCCGTTGCGGGCTGCGGCGCACCGTCTGCGTCAGCAGCCGCTCAGATGGTAAACCCGAATCTTCCTGTGATAGAGCGCCTTGTACTGCCGCTGGATGGCCCTTGCGTACTGCCTGCGTTTTACAGGGTCCGATTCCCGCAAGTCCAAATATATGACGGGGCAGCCATCCTCTTTTCTACAGGGCATCCGAATGCCGATAGAGTCCGGCGTTACGATCAGCGCTGCTTTTTTCGGCGGGTGTGCATAACATCCGATAAACCGCATAGCCGATTGGACATAAGGCGCGCCGATAGCCTCCTGGAATGCCTGCTCCTTCCGTTCCCGTGCTTTCCCCGCCTTTTTTAGGGCATTTCCCGCAAAACAGCAAAGCAAGAAGAGGACAGAAAAAAATGATCCGCCCCATGACAACCCCGTTTCTTACAGTATCCCATATAATATACTTAAAGTGACCATATTAGCATACAGCAAGTTTATTTGCAAGAGGTATGTGGCACTATAAGATAACAATATAGGGGGCTGAAAGTATGTCTGTATCAAATTGGGCGCTGGGCAATGCCATCCGCACCGCACGCATCCAAAAGGGGTATACCCAGGAGCAGCTCTCCGAGTTGCTGGAGATTACCCCCAGCCATTTAAAGATGATGGAGGGCGGGCGGCGCAATCCCTCCGTGCCCCTGCTCTTTCAGATGATGGCGCTGCTGGACTTCTCCGTGGACGCCCTGGTGTTCCCGGGACCGGGGGAAGGCGGACGTCCTCCACACCGGGGGGCTGACGGAGCGGCAGGTGGAGGCCCTGTCCCGGCTGATCGACGCCATGAAGGAATAAAACAGCGGCTTGCGACGCGTGCGCAAACCGCTGTTTTATTCCTTTTTTGGCCTAGATCTCCTGCCGCCCCTCCAGGGCCCGCATCAGCGTGGCGTCGTCGGCAAATTCCAGGTGGCCCCCCACGGGGATGCCGTAGGCCAGGCGGGTCACCTTCACGCCGAAGGGCCGCAGCAGCCGGGCCAGGTACATGGCCGTGGCCTCCCCCTCGGTGTCGGGGTTGGTGGCCATGATGACCTCCTTGATCTCCCCCTTCCCCACCCGCTCCAGCAGGGACTTGATGTGCAGGTCGTCCGGCCCCACATGGTTCATGGGGCTGATGACCCCGTGGAGCACATGGTACAGGCCGTTGTACTCCCGGGACCGCTCCATGGCCGCCACGTCCCTGGGGTCCGCCACCACGCACACCAGGGAGGGGTCCCGGCGCGGGGAGGCGCAGATGGGGCACAGCCCCCCGGCGGTGAGGTTCTGGCACACCGGGCAGCAGGTGACGGATTTTTTGGCGTCCACAATGGCGTCGGCAAACTCCTGGGCCTCCTCCATGCTGAGGTCCAGCACATAGAAGGCCAGGCGCTGTGCGCTCTTTCCGCCGATGCCCGGCAGCCTGGCAAACTGCTCCACCAGCTTTTCCAGCGGAGCGGGGAAGTATTCCATGGGTCTCTCTCCTTATCCTCTCAGCTCCCGGATCCGCCCGGGGATATCCGCGGCCTTGTACACCGCGCTGCCCGCCACCAGAACATTGGCGCCGTTTGCAATAGCGGTCTTGCAGGTCTCCGGGCCGATGCCCCCGTCCACCTCCAGCTCGCAGTCCGGCCGGCGCCGGTCGATCCACTGCCGGAGGGCGCGGAGCTTTGGCATCATGTCCGCCATGAATTTCTGCCCGCCAAACCCCGGCTCCACCGTCATCACCAGCACCATGTCGCACCGGTCGAGGAAGGGCAGCACCGCCTCCGCCGGGGTTTTGGGCTTGAGCACCACGCCGGCCCGTTTCCCCTTCCTGTGGATCAAATCCAAGCACCGGGCGGTGTTCTCCTCCGTGTCCGCCTCCACATGGACCGTCACCAGGTCTGCCCCGGCGTCGCAGAACCCCTCCACATACCGAAGGGGCCTGTCGATCATGAGGTGTACGTCCAGGGGCAGGTCCGTCGCCGCCCGGATGGAGCGGACCACCGGCTGGCCGATGGTGATGTTGGGGACGAAGAGGCCGTCCATTACGTCCACATGGAGGTAGTCCGCCCCGCCCTCCGCCACGCGGCGGATGTCCCGCTCCAGGTTGGCAAAATCGGCGGAGAGGATGGAGGGCGCAATTTTGATCAGCATCTCAATATCCTTTCCGGGGGAAGGCCCCCTGTGCCTGGCGGACAGCCCACCCACCGATGGGGCGCCGCCGCACCGCCCCGCGGCTCTTCACATAAAATACGGTACGTGGCAAGCCGGACGGCGGGGGGCATCTGGTCCCAGCCCCGCGCAGCCGCTGCGCCCCGCGCCTAACCCGCCGGACGCGCCACTTGAGATAGGGAGCCGGCGGGCGCCGCCGGCTCCCGCTGTGAAATCCCGGCGGCTTCCCGGCGGGAAAACGCTGCTGTTATTATATCGGATCCCGGGGGAAAATACAAGGGGGCGGCGCAGGGGGAAAAGAGGTTGACCCGGCGGCGTTTTTCCCCTATAATGCATGCTGAGAAGGATTTTGCGGGCGATCTGCCGCAGGAAGGAGAACAGTATATGAGAGGGATCCCATCCTCTGTCACCAGCATCCGCAAGAAGGTCTTCACCGAGGTGGCCCGCATGGCCTACGACGGGGCCTACGACCGCATGGAGGAGCTGCCCTACCGGATTGTCCCCGGGGATACGGCCAAATACCGGGAGTCCATCTTCCTGGAGCGGGCCATCGCCGGGGAGCGGGTGCGCCTGGCCATGGGGCTGCCCCTGCGGCCGGTGGACCAGCACACGGTCCTCAGCGACGGCGTCACGGAGAGCGCCGTGGCGGAGAAGTACTACGATCCGCCCCTCATCAACATCATCAACTTCGCCTGCCACGCCTGCCCCACCCGGCAGTACCGGGTGACGGAGTACTGCCAGGGCTGCCTGGCCCACGCCTGCGCCCAGGTCTGCCCCAAAGACGCCATCCGCTTTGTCAACGGCAAGAGCTATATCAAGCAGGACCAGTGTGTCAAGTGCGGCCGCTGCGCCGAGGCCTGCCCCTACAACGCCATCATCAAGCTGGAGCGGCCCTGCGAGCGGGCCTGCGGCGTGGGGGCCATCAGCGCCGGGGAGCGGGGCGTGGCCAAGATCGACTATGATAAATGTGTCTCCTGCGGCATGTGCCTGGTCAACTGCCCCTTCGGCGCCATTGTGGACAAGGGGCAGATCTTCCAGCTGATCCACTCCATCAAGCGGGGGGACCGGGTGGTGGCCATTGTGGCCCCGGCGTTTTTGGGCCAGTTCGGCCCGGAGGCCACGCCGGAGCGGATCACCCCGGCCATGAAGCGGCTGGGTTTCGACAGCGTGGTGGAGGTGGCGGTGGGCGCGGACCTGTGCACCATCGAGGAGGCCAAGGACTTTTTGGAGGAGGTGCCGGACAAGATCCCCTTTATGGGGACAAGCTGCTGCCCCTCCTGGTCGGTGATGGCCAAAAAGCTCTTCCCGGAGTTTAAGGACACCATCTCCATGGCCCTCACCCCCATGGTGCTCACCGCCCGGCTGCAGAAGAAGAAGGATCCGGAGTGCCGGGTGTGCTTTATCGGCCCCTGCGCCGCCAAAAAGCTGGAGGCCAGCCGCCGCTCCATCCGCAGCGACGTGGACTTTGTCCTGACCTTTGAGGAGCTGCAGGGCATGTTCGAGGCCAGGGACGTCCATTTTGTGGACATCCCCAAGGAGGAGGAGGTGCCCCTTAAGGAGGCCACCGGCGCGGGCCGGGGGTTTGCGGTGTCCGGCGGCGTGGCCGGCGCGGTGGTGGACGTGATCCACCGGCTGGCCCCCGACCGGGAGGTGAAGGTGGCCTGCGCCGAGGGGCTGGACAACTGCAAGAAGATGCTGATGGCCGCCAAGGCCGGCAAATACAACGGCTACCTGCTGGAGGGCATGGCCTGCCCCGGTGGGTGCGTGGCCGGGGCGGGGACCATCCAGCCCATCAACAAGAGCGCCGCCGCCATCGGCCGCTACAAGCAGGCGGCGGAGCAGCAAAACGCCCTGGACTCCAAGTATGAGCTGACCCTCCCGGAGCTGGAGGAGTAGCGCCCCGCCCCCCTCCCTGGAGGAGGGGAACAAAAAGGCCGGCAGCGCCGTCTATAGGAGAAAGAGCAAACGCGCCCCCGCCCAGCGGCGGGGGCTGCTGTCCATCGCTGCGGGAGGCGATCGCAATGGAGAAGTGGAGGCTGCCGCCCACGCTGGAGCGGCTGGCCCGGACCACGGCCTTTTTTTATCTGGTGATCCTCTACGGGGATCTGGTGGTGAAAATCTGCACGCTGGGGGGCGTGACGGTGCGGGGCGCCCTGGTGACGGCCCTGTTCACCGTCCCCTGGGCCTTTCTCTTCGGCCTTGCGTGCGGCGGCGTCCCCCGCCGGGCGGGGCGGGTGCTCCTGCCCCTCATGGCGGCGCTGCTGTCCCTTTGGATGGGGGCCCAGGTGGTGTACTACAGCCTGTTTCGCACCTACCTCTCCCTCTTCTCCGTCACCAAGGCGGGGATGGTGGTGGGGAGCTTTCTCAACCAGGCCTTGATGGGCGTCATGGACAACTGGTTTCCCATCCTCTTCCTCCTGGTCCCCGTGGCCTCCGCCTTTGACTGGCGGGACCGCCTGCTGGACGCCGGGGCGCCGGCGACCCGGCTGGGGCGGCTGGGCTGGCTGGGGGGCGCCGGGCTGGGCCACTGCGCGGCCCTGGCGGTGGTGCTGCTCTCCAACGCCGGCGCCATGTCCCTAAGCTATCTCTACCAAAGCGCCGCCGCGCCGGAGCTGATGGTGGAGAACTTCGGCATGCTCACCGCCACGCGCCTGAACGTGCGGCAGACGCTTTTGGGCGCGCCGGAGCCGGAGGAGGTGGACGGGGACGACCTGGACCAGCTGCTGGAGGAGGAGAGCCCGGAGGAGCCGGAGATCCCGCCGCCGCCGGACCAGCCGGAGGAGCCGGCGCGGGGGGACAACGTGCTGCCCATTGATTTCGAGGCCCTGGCCGCCTCCACGGAGGACGAGACCCTCCAGACCATGGACGCCTACTTCGCCGCCGTGACCCCCACGGAGAAAAACGACTGGACCGGCTACTTCCAGGGGAAGAACCTCATCTGGATCGTGGCGGAGAGCTACAGCGGCGAGGTGGCCATCCACCCGGAGCTGACCCCCACCCTCTACCGCCTCAGCCGGGAGGGGTTCCAGTTTGAAAACTTCTACACCCCCCTCTGGGGCGTCTCCACCAGCGACGGGGAGTACGTCACCACCACGGGCCTGCTGCCCAAAAGCGGAGTCTGGAGCTATCTCCGCTCCGCGGAGAACGCCATGCCCTTCGGCTTTGGCCGCCTGTTCTCCCAGCGGGGCTACCGCGCCCTGGCCTTCCACGACCACACCTACACCTACTACGGCCGGGACCAGTCCCACCCCAATATGGGCTACGAGTTCTACGGCGTGGGCAACGGCCTGGAGCTTGAGGTGACGTGGCCGGAGTCGGACGTGGAGATGATGGAGAAGTCGGTGCCCATGTACATAGAGGAGGACCATTTCATGGTCTACTACCTCACCGTCAGCGGCCACATGAACTACGACTTCACCGGCAACTACATCGCCTACAAGAACCAGGCCCTGGTGGAGGACCTGCCCTACAGCGAGGAGGCGAAGGCGTATCTCGCCACCCAGATCGAGCTGGACCGGGCGGTGGAGAGCCTGATCCGCCAGCTGGAGGCGGCGGGAAAGCTGGAGGACACGGTGATCGTCCTCTCCGGGGACCACTACCCCTACGGCCTCTCCACCGAGGCCTATAACGAGCTTTTGGGCCACGAGGTGGACCCGGTGTTCGAGCAGTACAAGAGCCGGCTGCTGCTGTGGAGCAGCGCCATGGAGGAGCCGGTGCGGGTGGAGAAGTTCTGCTCCAGCCTGGACATCATGCCCACCCTGGCGAACCTCTTCGCCCTGCCCTACGACTCCCGGCTGGTGATGGGGCGGGACATCCTCTCCGACGCGCCGGGGCGGGTGATCTTCGCCGACTACAGCTTTCTCACCGACGCCGGGGCCTATGACGCCTCCCAGGACCTCTACACCGCCTGGGACGGCCAGGAGGCCGACCCGGAGGACGTCCGGGCCATCCTGGACGAGATCGGCGAGCAGTTCACCTACTCCGCCCTAATCCTGGACAACGACTACTACCGCCACGTCCTCCCCGACGGCGTCCCGGCCCCGCCGGAGGAGCCCGGGGGGACTGTGGAATAAGGGGGTACGCGCGGACAGCCGGGTATGCCCGCTCCGCCAAAGCGAAAAAGGTCCCTGTGCCTGGCGGCACAGGGACCTTTTTTAGTTCATCTGCTTGCGCCGGGAGAGGTTCATGGTGCCGTCCTGCATGGAGCTGACCCAGTCCAGGCTCTTGCCCGTGCCCTCCGCCACGCACTTGATGGCGTCGTCCGCCACCCGGGTGGTGATGCCGGTGCGGGACTCGATGAGCCGGTCAAACCCGTCCACCAAGCTCCCGCCGCCGGTCATGACGATGCCGTTGGTGGAGATATCCGCCACCAGCTCCGGCGGCGTCCGCTCCAGCACGGAGTGGATGGCCTCCAGGATCCGCTCCGTGGGCTCCTCAAAGGCCTCCAGCATCTCCGAGGAGGTGACGGTGATGGTCTTGGGCAGGCCCGTCAGCAGGCACCGGCCCTTGATGTCCATGGTGGTCTCCTCCTCCTTGGGGTAGACGCAGCCGATGCTCATCTTCATCTCCTCCGCCGTCCGCTCGCCCAGGAGGATGTTGTGCTTGCGGCGCATATACTTGATGACCGACTCGTTGAACTGGTCCCCGGCCACCTTGATGGACACGGACTCCACCACGCCGCTGAGGGAGATCACTGCGATGTCGCTGGTGCCGCCGCCGATGTCCACCACCATGTGCCCGTCGGGCTTGGTGATGTCGATGCCCGCGCCGATGGCCGCCGCCACCGGCTCCTCAATGAGGTACACCTTCCGGGCGCCGGCCTGGATGCCCGCGTCGATGACGGCCCGCTCCTCCACCTCGGTGATGCCGGAGGGGACGCAGACGATGATGCGGGGCTTGAAGAGCATAAAGCCGCTGGCCTTGCGGATAAACTCCCGCAGCATCCGCTCGGTCATGTCGTAGTCGGAGATGACCCCCTCCCGCAGGGGACGGATGGCCACGATGTTCCCCGGGGTGCGGCCCAGCATCTGCCGGGCCTCCTCCCCCACCTTCAGGAGCTTTCCGGTATTCTTGTCAATGGCCACCACGCTGGGCTCGTTGAGGATGACGCCCTTGCCCTTCACATATACCAAAACGGAGGCGGTACCCAGGTCAATTCCAATATCCTTCGCCAATGCACACATCGCTCTTACACCTCGCAGATCTTTCTTTCTCTATTGTAAGCAGTTTTTCCCGCTTATACTCCTATCCTTTGATTATAAACAGGAGAGGGGAATTTTGCAAGTGAATAATCTGTGTACAATCCGCCAAAAGAGCCGGGGTTTCCCCGGGAAAACATGGGAAAAATGTGATGCGCCGCCGGGGCAGGGCCGCCCGCCCCGCCGAAGGGGTCAGCCGCCGCCCCGGGGGGCGGCCAGGGCGGCGCAGACCACCGACGCGGCTCCCGCCTGCCGCAGGGTGTCCGCGCAGGCGGAGAGGGTGCTGCCGGTGGTGAGCACATCGTCGATGAGGAGGAACCGCCGCCCGGCGATGGCGGCCCCCGGGGCCGGGGCGTAGACGCCCGCCACGTTGACCTGTCGCTCCCGGGCGGACAGGGTGGACTGGGCCGGGTTGTCCCGGAGCTTCTCCAGCGTCCGCTCCGCCGGCGCCTGCAGCAGCGCCGCCGCTGCCTCCGCCAGGAGGCGGCTCTGGTCATAGCCCCGCTGCCGCAGCCGCTCCCGGCTCACCGGCACATAGGTCACCGCGTCAAATTCCCCGGCAAAGCGCTCCGCCGCCGCGGCCAGATAGGGGGCGAAGGCCCGGGCGGCGGCGGGACGGCCGCCGAACTTCAGCGCGTGGATGCCGTCCTTCACCGCCCCCTCATAGCGGAAGGCCACGGCGCATTGGCCAAAGGCCCCGGCCCGCAGAGAATCGGCCCCCGTGGTGAAAGGGAGCTGCTGCCTGCATCCGCCGCAGATGCCGCCCTCCTCCCCGTCCAGCAGCCTTCCGCAGAGGGCGCACTTGGGCGGGAAGAGCAGGTCCAGGAACCAATCCAGGGCCCTCATTTCTTCTTGGCCCTGGGATAGGGCCTTTGTTCATCCGTCAGGCCAAGGAGATAGTCCACACTGGTGTGGTAGATCTCCGCCAGGCGGATTAGGTTTTCCAGCCCGATCTCCGTCACGCCGTTCTCATAGGCGCAGTAGGAGGTGCGGGTGGTGTGCAGCATCTCAGCCACCTGCTTTTGCGTCCAGTCGCGATCCTCACGCAGATCGCGTATTCTCGTATAGATTGCCATGGAATCAACCCCCATGGCGAAAGTATAAAATGCCAGAATTCCCGACATGTTATTATGACAGGAATTCTGACATCCTATACGGGCCTGCTCCCCAAGCTGGACACAGCATATTAAGAACGGTTTCCGCCCCCCATTCTCTTTTTGAAAAAAGAGAATGGGGGGCGGAAATCGTCTCCCCAATGAGGGGTGGGACCGTCTCCCCAATGTGGGGGCGGAAACCGTCTCCCCCAATGGGGTTTGGAAAATCGTCCCCCGGCGGGGAGGAAAAAGGCTACCCCTCCAGGAGCCGCCTCCTAAGGCCGCTGTAGCGCCGCTGCTGCCGGTCGTTTTCCGCCATGAGGCGGATGGCGCTGTCGTCCCCCACCGCCACCAGCAGCTCCCTGGCCCGGGTCACCGCCGTGTACAGCACCCCCCGCACCATCAGCGACGGGGCGCAGCGCATCACCGCCAGCACCACCGCCCGGTACTCACTGCCCTGGGCCTTGTGGACCGTGACGGCATAGGCCATGTCCAGCTCCGAGAGGAGGTCCGCGGTGTACACGGTTCTCCGTCCGTCAAAGACGATGGTGACCAGCTCCCCGGAGGGGTCCACCTCCATGATCTGGCCCACGTCGCCGTTGAAGATGCCGGCGCCGGCGGTGCCGTCGGCCTTCTCCCACAGGATGTCGTAGTTGTTTTTGATCTGCATCACCCGGTCCCCCTCCCGGAAGACCACGTCGCCCCACACCTTCTCCCGCTTGTGGGGGGCGGGGGGGTTCAAGGCGGCCTGGAGGGCGCGGTTCAGCTCCACGGTGCCCCAGGGGCCCTTCCGGGTGGGGCAGAGGACCTGGATCTGGCCCTGGGGGATGCCCATGTGCTCCGGCAGGCGCTGCCGGCACAGGCCCACCACCGTCTCCACCAGCCGGTGGGGATCCCGGCGGCAGAGGAAGAAGAAGTCCCCCTGGTTGTTCTCCAGGGCGGGGGGCTGGCCCAGGTTGATGGCGTGGGCGTTGCGGATGATGGCGGACTGCTGGGCCTGACGGAAGATCTCCGTCAGGGCCACCACGGGGATGGCGCCGGAGCGGATGAGGTCGGAGAACACGTTCCCCGGCCCCACGGAGGGCAGCTGGTCCGGGTCCCCCACCATCACCAGGCGGCAGCCGGGGCGGAGGGCCGCCAGCAGCGCGCGCATCAGCGGCAGGTCCACCATGCTCATCTCGTCCACAATGACAGCCTCCGCCTCCAGGGGCTCCTTCTCGTTTTTGGAGAAGGACACCTCGCCGGTTTCCTCGCTCCAGCCCATGCCCAGGCAGCGGTGGACCGTCTGGGCCTCCCGGCCGGTGAGCTCCCCCAGCCGCTTGGCGGAGCGGCCGGTGGGGGCGAGGAGGAGGGTGTCCAGCCCCAGGCTGTCAAAGAGGGCCACAATGCCCCGCACGGAGGTGGTCTTCCCCGTGCCGGGGCCGCCGGTGAGGAGGAGCATCCCCGACTGGCCCGCCAGCTCCACCGCCTGGCGCTGGCCCTTGGCGTAGGTGATGCCCTGCTGGGCCTCGATGGAGGCGATGAGCCGGGGGATGCTCCGCCCCGGATCCGGGCGGTAGGACAGCATCTGCCGCAGCTTGTCCGCCACATAGGCCTCCGCCTCCCACAGCCGCCTTAAGTAGCACCCCTCCACCCGGCCCACCGCCTGGGCCACCACGGCCCCCCGGCCGATGAGGTTGTCCAGGGCGATCTCAATGGCGCCGCTGTCGCAGGAGATCAGCTGAGCCGTGGCGGCCACCAGCTTGTCCCGTGGGAGGAAGACGTGGCCGTTATTCAGGTTGTAGGTCAGCTCGTAGAGTACCGCAGCCTCCAGGCGGCGGCCGCTGCCGCCGTCCATGCCCCGGGAGAGGGCGATCTCATCCACAATCGAGAAGTCCACGCCGTAGAACTCGTCCACCAGGAGGTAGGGGTTTTCCTGCACCGCGTCCACCGCCTCCATCCCGTAGCGCCGGTAGAGGCGCATGGCCAGGGACAGGGGCAGGTCGTAGCGGCTAAGAAAGGCCAGGAGCCGCCGCATCCCTGTCTGGTAGCGGAAGGCGGCGGCGATCTCCTGGGCCTTTTTGGCGGTGATGCCCTTGATGGTGCTGATCCGTTCCGGCGTCTCCTCCAGCACCTGGAGGGTGGCGGCGCCAAAGCGGTCCACCAGCCGCTGGGCGGTGGCGGGGCCCACGCCCTTGAGGGCGCCGGAGGAGAGGTAGCGGAGGATCTCCCCCGCCTCGGTGGGCAGGTGGCGCTCCACGGTGAGGGCCTTGAACTGCTCGCCGTGCTGGGGGTGGGTCATCCACCCCCCGGTGAGGACCAGGCTCTCCCCCGGCGCGGCGAAGGGGATGCAGCCCACGGCGGTGATCAGCTCCCCGTCGGTGGTGACAAGGCGCAAAACGGCATAGCCGTTCTCCTCGTTTTGAAAGATCACACTGCTGACCGTCCCGTCTACCGCGTACCGCTCATCCATCCTATGTACCTCTCTCCTCACTGCAAATAGTCCGCCAGCTCCTCCCGCCGGCACAGGGATACGTCCCGCTCCTCCCGGGCCAGGAGGGCGGCCACCTGCCGGCCTACCTCGTTTAGGCCGCAGTCCACAATCACAATAGAGCCAAAGCCCCCCTGCTCATAGCGCAGCTGCTCCAGGGTGCGCACCGTGTGCTCCAGACCGTTGGCGGCGCCCCGGGCGGGGACCATGGCCACCACATGGTGCAGCGTCTCCCGCCGCAGCCGGAGGAACACGCTCACCGCCAGCCACAAGAGCGTTGCAAGGCCGATGGCGGCCAGCATGGCCACCAGGCCGTCCTGCAGAAGTCTCATCGTCTCACCTCTGCCCATCCTATGCCGCGGCGGCGGCGCAGGTGCGCTCA
This sequence comes from uncultured Oscillospiraceae bacterium, assembly GCA_944385425.1. Lineage (GTDB taxonomy): Bacteria > Bacillota > Clostridia > Oscillospirales > Oscillospiraceae > CAJFPI01. The sequence goes on from CALWXD010000035.1 coordinate 24,652, forward strand.
GAGGGAGAGGACGCCGTAGGTCAAAACGGCGATGATGCACCCCGCGGTCAAGACCCCCGCCACGATGGCGGGGACGGCGGTCTTCAGCCGCATATCCAGGGCGGCGGCAATAAGGGCCCCGGTCCAGGCGCCGGTGCCGGGCAGGGGGATGGCCACAAAGATGAACAGCCCCCAGGTCTGGTATTTGAGCACCGCCGCCTTTTTCTTTTCCGTCCGCGCCTCCACCCACTGTACCGCCCCCCGCACCAGGGGGACATGCTCCTTCAGCCAGGCGAAGACCCGCCGGATAAAGAGGATGAGGAAGGGCACGGGGAGGATATTGCCCAGGAAAGCGGCCAGGAACGCCGCCGGCAGGGGCAGCCCCGCCGCCACGCCGAAGGGGATGCCCCCCCTGAGCTCCACCACCGGCAGCATGGACACCAGGATGGTGAAACAAAACTCCCCCAGCTGGGTCTCGTTGAGCCATTGCTGAAGATCCATAGTCGCTCCTTTTTCCCCAATAGGGAATGGTTCTCTTGAGAACGGTTTTCCGCCCCCCATTCTCTTTTTGAAAAAAGACTAGACCCGCAGGTCTGTGTCGGAGGGCAACCGCCGCTGTGCGGCGGCGCTTGGCCCGGAGACGGAACGGGCCGCGGCCGGTCCAAGAGAAAAACTTTTTGCCGAACAGGGAAAGTTTCTTGTTTCCCTGCTCGGTCTTTTCTCCTTTCGCTGCGCATTGTGTCTCCCTGCGTCACCGACCGCGCTCCCCGCTGGCGCTCAGCGCTGGTGCAGCGGTAGGCGGTAGACCCATCCCTGCCCCGCCAGGGCAGCGCCTAGTGAAACGGAAGGCGCGGAAAGAGGAGCAGGTACACACAACGGCGGCGAAAGAAACTCGGTCTAACAAAAGGAGGACAGACTTCCCCCGCTGGTAAAAGCGCCCTTTTCTTTTCCACCGTCCACGGCGCTTTTCTTTTCGGCATGGCGAAAAGAAAAGGGGGGTGGAAAATCAAAAAGAGAATGGGGGGCGGAAAACGTTTTGAAAAAACGAATTTATAAAGACTAAGTGGTGCGCCCTCAAAGGGGGCGAAACGCCTCATTGTGCCAGCATTTTCTTGAGATACCGCCCGGTGTGGGAGGCCTTGCAGGCGGCCACCTCCTCCGGCGTGCCGGTGCAGACGATGGTGCCGCCGCCGTCGCCCCCCTCGGGGCCCAGGTCGATGATGTGGTCGGCGCACTTGATCACGTCCAGGTTGTGCTCGATGACCACTACCGTGTTCCCCGCGTCCACCAGCCGCTGCAGCACCTCCAGCAGCTTTCCCACGTCGTCGGTGTGGAGGCCGGTGGTGGGCTCGTCCAGGATATAGATGGTCTGGCCGGTGGAGCGCTTGGAGAGCTCCGTGGCCAGTTTCACCCGCTGGGCCTCGCCGCCGGAGAGGGTGGTGGAGGGCTGGCCGATCTTGATATACCCCAGCCCCACGTCGCAGAGGGTCTCCAGCCGCCGGGCGATCCTGGGGATGGCGGAGAAGAAGTCCTTCCCCTCCTCCGCGGTCATCTCCAGCACCTCGTAGATGCTCTTCCCCTTGTAGCGGACCTCCAGGGTCTCCCGGTTGTACCGCTTGCCCTTGCACACCTCGCAGGGGACGTAGATGTCCGGGAGGAAGTGCATCTCGATTTTGAGAAGTCCGTCGCCGCCGCAGGCCTCGCACCGGCCGCCCCGGACGTTAAAGCTGAACCGGCTGGGGCCGTAGCCCCGGGCCTTGGCCTCGGTGGTGGAGGCGAAGAGGTCCCGGATGTCGTTGAACATGCCGGTGTAGGTGGCGGGGTTGGAGCGGGGGGTGCGGCCGATGGGGCTCTGGTCGATGTTGATGACCTTGTCGAGAAACTCCTCCCCCTCCACGGCGTCGTGTTTCCCGGGCCGGGCCTTCATGCGGTTCAGGTCCGCCCCCAGGCGCTTGAACAAAATCTCATTGACCAGGGAGCTTTTGCCGCTGCCGGAGACGCCGGTGACGCAGGTGAAGGTCCCCAGGGGGATGGACACGTCGATGTGCTTGAGGTTGTTCTCCGCCGCCCCTCGGACGGTGAGGGCATGGCCGTTCCCCGTCCGGCGCTGCTGCGGCACGGGGATCTTCTTTTTCCCGCTGAGGTAGAGGCCGGTGAGGCTCCTGGGATTCGCCATGACCTCCTCCGGCGTGCCGGCGGCCACCACCTCGCCCCCGTGGATGCCGGCGCCGGGGCCGATGTCCACAATGTAGTCGGCGGCGCGCATGGTGTCCTCGTCGTGCTCCACCACGATGAGGGTGTTCCCCAGGTCCCGCAGGCGGCGCAGGGTGTCCAGCAGCTTGTCGTTGTCCCGCTGGTGGAGGCCGATGGAGGGCTCGTCCAGGATATACAGCACCCCCATGAGGCTGGAGCCGATCTGGGTGGCCAGGCGGATGCGCTGGCTCTCGCCGCCGGAGAGGCTGCCGGCGCTGCGGGAGAGGGTGAGATACTCCAGCCCCACGCTGCGCAGGAACCCCAGCCGCTCCCGGATCTCCCGGAGGATGCGCTCGGCGATCATGGCCTGGGTGGGGGGCAGCTGCAGCTGCTCCATATACCGAAGAGCCTCCACCACGCTGAGGCGGGTGTACTGGTTGATGTTCATGGTCCCCACCGTCACCGCCAGGGACTCCTTCCTAAGGCGCTTGCCCTTGCAGTCCGGGCAGGGGCACTCGCTCATGCACTCCTCCAGCTCCCGGCGGCTGGCGTCGCTCTGTGTCTCCCGGTAGCGGCGCTCCAGGTTGTTGCAGATGCCCTCAAAGGCCTGGTGCAGCACGCCCTTGCCCCGGGGCTGGTCATAGTGGAGCTCCAGCTTTTCCTCGCCGGTGCCGTAGAGGACCACCTGCCTGACCGCCTCCGGCAGCTCCCGCCAGGGGGTGGTGAGTTTGAAGCGGTACTTTTTGCTCAGAGCGTCAAAGTACATCCGGGAGATGCCGTCCCCCCGGATATTGTTCCAGCCGCTGGCCTGGATGGCCCCCTCCAGGATGGAGAGGCTGCCGTCGGGCACCACCAGGTCCGGGTCCACCTTCAGCTGGCTGCCAAGGCCGGTGCAGGTGGGGCAGGCGCCGAAGGGGTTGTTGAAGGAGAACATGCGGGGGGCCAGCTCCTCGATAGAGATGCCGCAGTCCTCGCAGGCGTAGTTCTGGGAGAACAGCAGGTCCTGCTCCTGCTCCCCCAGCACGTTGACGATCACAAGGCCGCCGGAGAGGGCGGAGGCGGTCTCCACGCTGTCGGTGAGCCGTTTCTGGATGTCCTCCCGGATCACCAGCCGGTCCACCACCACCTCGATGCTGTGCTTTTTGTTCTTTTCCAGGGAAATCTCCTCGCTGAGGTCATAGAGATTGCCGTCCACCCGCACCCGGACGTAGCCGGAGCGGCGGGCGTCCTCAAACACCTTCTGGTGCTCGCCCTTTTTTCCCCGGATCACCGGGGCCAGGACCTGGATGCGGCTGCCCTGGGGCAGGGCGGCCACCTGGTCAATGATCTGATCAATGGTCTGCTGGCGGATCTCCTTGCCGCACTTGGGGCAGTGGGGCACCCCCACCCGGGCCCAGAGGAGGCGGAGATAGTCGTAGATCTCCGTCACCGTTCCCACGGTGGACCGGGGGTTTTTGCTGGTGGTCTTCTGGTCGATGGAGATGGCCGGGGACAGGCCGTCGATGTAGTCCACGTCCGGTTTCTCCATCTGCCCCAGGAACATCCGGGCATAGGAGCTGAGACTCTCCACATACCGCCGCTGCCCCTCGGCGTAGATGGTGTCGAAGGCCAGGGAGGACTTTCCGCTCCCCGACAGGCCGGTGAGCACCACCAGCTTGTCCCGGGGGATGGTGACGTCGATATTCTTTAGGTTGTTTTCCCTGGCGCCCTTGATGTAGATCTTATCCTGCATGGAATGGGTTCTCCTTTTTAAAGGGGCGAAGGCCCCTTTTCCTCTTTTTGCAACAAAACATGTTCCGCCCCCCATTCTCTTTTTGAAAAAAGACTAGACCCGCAGGTCTGTATCGGAGGGCAACCGCCGCTGTGCGGCGGCGCTTGGCCCGGAGATAAACGGGCCGCGGCCGGTCCTCGTCGGCACAAGCTGCGCATTGGTCGCTCTGCCGCTCGTGGCAGAGCTCCCTCGCTGCGCTGCGCCTCCTCTCCCCACCGGACCCGCTGCGCTGGGCTCCGGCGGGGGCCCCGTAAAAGGGCGCTTTTTCCAATAGGGAAAGTCTGCCCCTCTTTCACTAGACCGATCTTCTTTCGCCGCCGTTGTGCGTATCTGCCTCTCTTTCCGCGCCTTCCGTTTCACTAGGCGCTGGCCTGGTGAAAGGCGGAGGCTGTTACCTCCGTTTCCCGCCGCACCAGCGCTGAGCGTCAGCGGGGAGCGCGGAAAGAGGAGCAGAGGGACACGTTTCGCAGCGAAAGCCGCTGTCCGCTGACGGGAGAAGAGAGAGCCGCCACGGTCTGCCCACACGGGGGCCGGGGTGTCCCCGGCGGCGTTTTGGGTACTTTTTCGCCGTGGAAAAAGTACCTCGCCCGGAGGCGAAACCTCCTCTCCCATTGGGGGACGAAAACCATCCGATCAACGGTTGATCTCCTTCTTCTCTGTCCGCCCCAGCAGGTAGTCCGTGGACACGCCGAAGTACTCTGCCAGCTTGAGCAGCATCAGAGATGGGACGTTAATCCGCCCCGCTTCAATATCTTGGTAATGCCGCTCCGTTTTATCCAAAAAGAGCGCTATTTGTTTCTGTGTCAGCTTTTTTTCTTTTCGCAGCAGCTTCAGCCGCTCTGAAAACAATTGCAGATGTTCTTCCATATCAATTCCCTGTTGACAGAATTTTAATCTCGTGCTATACTGAAATAAATACGAGATTTAATCTCATATTTGGAGGGCGTTATGGACAATGTCTATGAGTGGCTCTATGACCACTACTTCAAGCCCTACGAGGGGGAGATCCTGCGCTCCTACCGGGATCTGGCGGACGCCGTCAGCGCCGCGGAGGAGCGTCTCCTTGCCGGCGGCGATCGGCTGGACCGGGCGGACGACCTGGCCATGTGCCGCCGGGCCCTGGGGACCGCCGCCTTTGCCGCGGGGCTGTACTTTGGCAGCCGCCTGGTGGCGGACCTGGGCTTTCTGGGGGACTAGACCACATCCGCCACCTGGGCCCCCACCAGGGCGATGAGGTCCGCCGGCTTTAGGCAGATCTGGTACCCGATCCTCCCGGCGGAGACGGTGATGGTCTCCCCCTCCGGGGCGGTCTGGTGGAACACCGTGGGGAAGGGCTTTTTCATCCCCACCGGGGAGCAGCCCCCGTGGACATACCCGGTGAGGGGCAGCAACTCCCTCTGGTGGAGCATGGCCACGGATTTCTCCCCCACGGCCCTGGCGGCCTTTTTGAGATCCAGGGTGGCGGCCACGGGGATGTCGAACACATAGTATCCCCCGGAGGCGCCCCTGGTGACCAGGGTCTTGAACACCCGGTCCGGGTCCTGGCCCATGGTCCTGGCCACCGTGACCCCGTCCACGGCCACCCCCTCCTCGTGGGGGTAGGTGAGGGCGGTGTAGGGGATCTTCTTCTGATCCAGGATCCGCATGACGTTGGTTTTTTCTTCCTTTTTGGCCATAAAAGAAACCTCCTTTCCCCCAGCCGGGGCGTGGGCTCTTTCCTTCCCCGTTGCCGGAAAAGGGCGTTCCCTTGTTAGGGGGAGTATTTCCATCTCCGAGGGAGCGTTTCGCGCTCCGGCGCGAGGTACTTTTTCCACGGCGAAAAAGTACCCAAAACGCCGCCGGGGACACCCCGGCCCCCGTATGGGCAGACAGGGGCGGCCCATCCCTATCCCACCAGGCTGTCCTCTTCTTTCGCTGTGCGTCGTGTCTGCCTGCGTTGCCGACCGCGCCTTCCGTTTTCACTAGGCGCTGCCTGGGCGCTTATCCCGGCAGATTCGTCTCCTGGGCCGTGCCTACCTGGGTGGTCATCGGCAGTCGGAGCTCGGGATCCTCTGCACCGGGAGACACCGCCGGGAAGCGGCGCAGGTAGCGAGGGCCGCAGAGGGTAACGAGAACACCAAGTCAGCGTCAGCGGGAATCAGCGCAGAGGCAGTTCCCCGACCACGCGCCGCCGACAACTGCCCAGCTGCCCGAGTGGCAGCTCCCGTAAATTTCCTGGGGTTCTTAGGGGATGAAATTTTGAGGACCGTTCGCCGCCCTTTGGCGATAAGGTCCGACAATTTTATCCCCTAAGCCAGTTTTTGCCTACTTTTGTCTGGTGACAAAAGTAGGTCGTCCCCGGGGGGACGAAACCTCCCCGTCCCTTTCGGCAGGCCCTGCCGATGAGCACCGCAGAAAATGGGGAGCGGAACCGCCTTTTCCCGGCAGCAAAGCCAGGCCCTCAGCCCTCCTTCCGCAGCTCGATGAGCCGGTCCCGCAGGATGGCGGCGTACTCGAATTCCAGCATCTTCGCCGCCGCCCCGCCGCCTTAGGCAGCGGGGGCCCCGAAAGAATTGCGCCTGCGCGGCGGAAATAAATGCCGCCTTGCGCCAAGGCTCTGCCTGCGGCATAGCGCTTGTGCGCCGCGCTTGCGGCGTGGAAGGAGGCGGCTACTTGTTCTTCCTCAGCTCGATGAGCCGGTCTCTGAGGATCGCCGCGTACTCGAATTCCAGCATCTTCGCCGCCTCCTTCATCTCCTTCTCCAGGCGCTGGATCTCCCGCTCGGTCTCCGCCTTCGTCAGCTTTTTGCCGGACTGCCGCTGGGCGGCCTCGGCGCTCTTGGAGATCTCCAGCACCTCCCGGACAGACTTGATGACGGTCTTGGGCACAATGCCGTGGGCCTGGTTGAAGGCGTCCTGTTTCTCCCGGCGGCGCTGGGTTTCATCCATGGCCCGGCGCATGGAGGGGGTGACGGTGTCGGCGTAGAGGATGACCATGCCGTCGGCGTTTCGGGCCGCCCGGCCGATGGTCTGGATGAGGCTGGTCTCGCTGCGGAGGAACCCCTCCTTGTCCGCGTCCAGGATGGCCACCAGGCTCACCTCCGGCATATCCAGGCCCTCCCGCAGAAGGTTGATGCCCACCAGTACGTCGAACTCCCCCAGCCGCAGGTCCCGGATCAGCTCCATCCGCTCGATGGTCTCCACGTCGTGGTGCATGTAGCGGACCTTGATGCCCGCCTGGGTGAGGTAGACGGTGAGGTCCTCGGCCATCTTTTTGGTGAGGGTGGTCACCAGCACCCGCTCGTTTCGGGCGGAGCGGGCGTTGATCTCGCCGATGAGGTCGTCGATCTGGCCCTCCACCGGCCGCACCTCCACCCTGGGGTCCAGAAGGCCCGTGGGCCGGATCAGCTGCTCCACCACCTGGTCCGCCCGTCCCCGCTCGTACTCGCCGGGGGTGGCGGAGACGTAGATCACCTGGTTGAGCCGCTCCTCGAACTCGCCGAATTTCAGCGGCCGGTTGTCGAAGGCGCAGGGCAGGCGGAACCCGTACTCCACCAGGCTCTCCTTCCGGGCCCGGTCGCCGTTGTACATGGCCCGGACCTGGGGCAGCGTCACATGGCTCTCGTCGATAAAGAGGACAAAGTCCTCCGGGGGGTAGTCCAGCAGGGTGTGGGGCGGGGAGCCCACCGGCCGCCCGTCAATGACCCGGGAGTAGTTTTCGATGCCGGAGCAGTAGCCCAGCTCCTGCATCATCTCGATGTCGTAGAGCACCCGCTGCTTGAGGCGCTGGGCCTCCACCAGCTTGTTCTCCTCGTTGAGCTCCCGGAGCCGGTCCTCCAGCTCCCGGTAGATCTCCTGGATGGCGGCGTCCATCTTCTCCTTGGGGGTGACGTAGTGGGTGGCGGGCCAGATGGGGACGTGGCTGAGGACCTTGGTCACCGCCCCGGTGAGGGGCTGGATCATGCTGATGCGGTCCACCTCGTCGCCGAAGAACTCCACCCGGATGGCGGCGTCCTTCCAGTAGGCGGGGTAGACCTCCACCGTGTCCCCCCGGACCCGGAACATGTTCCGGTCAAAGGCCACGTCGTTGCGCTCATAGCGGATGTCCACCAGCTTTTTCAGCAGCTCATCCCGCTCCAGGGTCATCCCCGGCCGCAGGGAGATCATCATCTTGGCGAAGTCCTCCGGCTCGCCCAGGCCGTAGATACAGCTCACCGAGGCCACCACGATCACGTCACGCCGCTCCAGCAGGGCGCAGGTGGCGCTGAGCCGCAGCCGGTCAATTTCGTCGTTGGTGGAGGCGTCCTTCTCGATATAGGTGTCTGTGTGGGGGATATAGGCCTCCGGCTGGTAGTAGTCGTAGTAGGAGACAAAGTACTCCACGGCATTGTTGGGGAAAAACTCCTTGAACTCCGCGCACAGCTGGGCGGCCAGGGTTTTGTTGTGGGCCAGCACTAGCGTGGGACGCTGGATCTGCTCGATGACCTTGGCCATGGTGTAGGTCTTGCCCGAGCCGGTGACCCCCAGGAGCACCTGCTCCCGAAGGCCGTCGTCGATCCCCCGGGAGAGGGCCTCAATGGCCTGGGGCTGGTCCCCGGCGGGCTTATACTCAGAAATGACTTCAAATTTCGGCATGGTTTCTCTCTCCCGACAGGCGTTTCGGTCTGCAGGCCGGGGACCGGCCCGGCGCCGCAAGCTCTCCCCCTGCGGGGGGAGAAAAGAGGGGACTTGCGCCCCCTCTTCCCGTACCGCTCAGCAGAGCTTTGCCCCCGCCGGGATGGCGTCGTCCACCATGATGAGGTGGAGCTTCTCCTCGCCGTTCTCCGTGTGGACAGCGGAGATCAGCATGCCCTGGCTCTCCAGGCCCATCATCTTCCGGGGCGGCAGGTTCACAATGGCCACCAGGGTCTTCCCCACCAGCTCCTCTGGCTTATAGTACATGGCGATGCCGGAGAGGATCTGCCGGTCCGTGCCGGTGCCGTCGTCCAGGGTGAAACGCAGCAGCTTGCTGCTCTTCTTCACATTCTCGCAGGCCTTCACCTTCACCGCCCGGAAATCGCTCCTGCAGAAGGTGTCGAAGTCCACCGTCTCGGTGCGCTGGGGCTCCACCTCCACCGCCGGCGCGGCAGAGCGCCCGGCGGCCTGCTCCAGCTCCTCCAGGGCCTTGTCCACATCCACCCGGGGGAAGAGGTTCTCCCCCTTGGTGACGGCGGCGGTGTCGCCGAGAGAGCCCCAGGCCGCGGCGCTGTCCCAGGTGCGGCAGCCCTCACAGGCGCCGATCTGGGCGAAGATCTTCCCGCAGCTGTCGGGGATGAAGGGGGTCAGCAGGATGGCGCAGACGCGGGTGGCCTCCAGCAGGTTGTAGAGGACGTGGGCAAGGCGCGCCCCGTTCTGCTCCATATCCTTTGCCAGGGTCCAGGGGGTGTTCTCGTCGATATACTTGTTGGCCCGCTGGATCACCTTGAACACCTCGTCCAGGGCCTTGTGGGGGGCGTAGGCGTCCATGGCCTCCTCGTAGCGGCCGCGGAGAGTGGCGGCCAGGGCGATGAGCTCCACGTCGCAGGCGATGTCGCCCGGCTCTGGGATCACGCCGACGCAGCCCTTCTCCTGGCAGCGCCCGGCCAGCGCTTTGTCCGCCGCCGCGGCGCCGCAGCCGTCCGGCAGGGTGCCGCCGAAGTATTTCCCCACCATGGCGGTGGTGCGGCTGACCAGGTTCCCCAGGTCGTTGGCCAGATCTGTGTTGATGGTCTGGATCAAAAGCTCGTTGGAGAAGTTGCCGTCGGTGCCGAAGGGGAAGGTCCTAAGCAGGAAAAACCGCAGGGCGTCCACCCCGAAGTGCTCCGCCAGGATATAGGGGTCCACCACGTTGCCCTTGCTCTTGGACATCTTCCCCCCGTCCAGGAGGAGCCAGCCGTGGCCGAACACATGCTTGGGCAGGGGCTCCCCCAGGCTCATGAGCATGGCGGGCCAGATGATGGAGTGGAACCGGACGATCTCCTTGCCCACGATGTGGACGTCCGCGGGCCAGTAGTGCGCATAGTCGTGGTAGCGGTCATTCATGTAGCCCAGGGCGGTGATGTAGTTGGAGAGGGCGTCCACCCACACATACACCACATGGCCCGGGTCGAAGTCCACCGGTACGCCCCAGGTAAAGCTGGTACGGGAGACGCACAGGTCCTCAAGGCCCGGCTTGATGAAGTTGTTCACCATCTCGTTGACCCGGGAGCGGGGCTGGAGGAAGTCGGTGTCCTCCAGCAGGTGCTGGATCTTATCGGCGTACTTGGACAGGCGGAAGAAGTAGGCCTCCTCCTCCGCGTCCACCACCGGCCGGCCGCAGTCGGGGCACTTGCCGTCCACCAGCTGGCTCTCGGTCCAGAAGGACTCGCAGGGCTTGCAGTACTTGCCCTTGTAGGTTCCCTTGTAGATGTCCCCGTTGTCGTACATCTTTTTGAAGATCTTCTGGATGGCGGAGACGTGGTAGTCGTCGGTGGTGCGGATAAAGCGGTCGTTGGAGATGTTCATCAGTTTCCAGAGATCCCGGACGCCCCCCGGCCCCTCCACAATGCGGTCCACATACGCCTTGGGGGTGACGCCGGCCTCCTTGGCCTTGTCCTCAATCTTCTGGCCGTGCTCGTCGGTGCCGGTGAGGAACATCACGTCCTCCCCCCGGAGCCGGTGGTAGCGGGCAATGGCGTCCGAGGCCACGGTGCAGTAGGTGTGGCCGATGTGGAGCTTGTCCGAGGGGTAGTAGATAGGCGTGGTAAGATAAAACTTTTTCTGGTCCATTGGCTGATCCTCCTAAGAAAGCACCCAAAGGGGGCAAAATCTTCCGTACCGTATAGTATACCACAGATGCCACGGCTTTTACAACAGGCAAAGCGGCGCCTGGGGCGCGCCCGCCGAAAAAAGCCGGCCGGCCCATTAGGAGCCGTCCGGCACAAGGAGGCGCACCCGCGCTAAAAGATCCCGCCGTTATAGCGCAGCTGCCCATAGAGGATCAGACCCAGACCGGCGGCAATGCCGGCCAGGAGGGCGGCGTACCACCCCTCCCAGGGCAAAGCCAGCTGCAGCGCGCCGGTGAGAGCCACAGCGGCCCCCATAACGGCGGTGCCGCCGCCGATTGCCCGACCATAGGACCGCCGGTCCTCTTCCCGGACGTTCCGCCGGTGGTACCAGTGGATTGTCGTTAGGTTCCCGCCCATGTTAAAGCACCCCATGAGCACCAGCAGCAGCCCTAAACCGATCATGCCGCCAAACCCGGCCATCGCCTCGCCTCCCCTACCGCCTTTTCCGATATTTCAGGCCCTTGCTCCACAGCATTAGGGCAAAGCCTGCGGCCATGGCCGCCGAGAGCATCAGCAGACCGGGCCGCCCCGTCTCAACGCCTACCCAGGCCACAAGCCCCACGATCCCCATCATAAGTGCCAGCACCACCGCCCACAGCGCGATCCGCACCGCCAGGGGGACCCGCCGGGAGCCGGCGGCCTCCAGCGCCCCCTCAAAGAGGATGCTGAGCACCAGGTCCAGAAGGTCGTCCATCGCTCAAATCCCTCCCCGTCTGATTCTGTTTCCAGTTTAGCAGGAGACGGCTCCGCCGGCAAGGGACATTTCCCCGCCGGTGGGAAAAGCCGGGCAACGCCATGCGCCGCCCGGCCGGATCAAGACTCCTTTTGTGACTGTGTGCCGAAATAAAAGGCAATGACCACCGTAAAAACCGTCATAAACTCCCGGCTGGTGATGACCCCCCTCACCGAGAGATAGGCGAACACCGCCGTCGTCACCAGCGTCACGATGCTCTTGACGCACAGCAGCCGGCCCAGGCGCTCCCACATGGCGACCGCCTCCTTCCCGGTCTATCCTATGCCTCAGCTGCGCCCGATGATCTTGCTGTGGCACCGGGGGCAGGTGATCTCGATGCGCCCCTTGCCCCGGGGGACGCGGCAGCGGGCACCGCAGCTGCGGCACTTGAAGTACTTGTGGTCCCTGTCCCGCACCCGGCCCCGCCAGGCCCGAAAGGCCCGCTGCTTAGGCTGCCACCAGCCGAGAAAAGCGGCGTTTTCCCGCCGCCGTTTCTCCAGATTCCGGGAGAAGGTGCGGAAGAGGATGAAAAAGGCCGTCAGCAGCTGGAGGATGCTGAAGACCCCGCTGACCGGTTCAAAGGGGTACAGGGCCACCAAAACCGCCTGCAGCGCCACCAGCGCCACATAGACCACCAGAAGGGCCAGGTTCAGCTGGTCGGTCCCGTTGCGGCCGTACATGAGCCGCTCCAGCCAGCAGCGCAGCCGGTAAAGCAGGTTTCCCATAGGAATCGGTCCTTTCTCTTCAGAGATTGAGCGTATCTACTAGTATAGGCGGAAATTGTGAACAAATAAAGGATAAAGAAAAATTTTTTGCCCGCCCGGCGGCGGGGAAAGGCGCGGCGCCTTCCCGGGGCAAAAAAACACCCGCGCCGGCCGGCGCGGGTGGAAGGGGCGTTCGCCGCTGGGGCTCACATCAGCTTGGACGTGTAGTAGACGGCCAGCGCAAACAGGGCGATGCCCAGGACCCAGATGGTGTAGTAGGTAGAGGCCGCCAGGACCAGTGCCAGGGCGATGGTCACAAAGCACAGCCCGTAGGTGGCGTACAAAAGGCCGTAGGGGCAGGCGGCGGTAAAGAGACGGACGCCGGACTTCCCCAGCCACTTGCCCTTGTTTTTCTGCACCAGGCGGGTGAGGTAGGCCACGGCCAGCAGCCCCAGCAGCACCAGCACCGCCCCCACCGTCACCTTGGTGTTCCAGTTGATGGTGCCGAGGCCCTTGCGGCACAGCCACAGGGTGAAGATGGAGCCGCTGAGGATCACCGCGGTGAGGAAAAACTCCCGCTGGTACAGGTTGTACACCAGCCCCAGCACCGTGAGGATGGGGACCAGGACCAGGAGGAAGATGGAGCCGGCGGGGTAGATCCAGTACATCAAGGCGCTGGAGACGGCGAAGAAACCGCCGACGCCGGCAGCGATGGCGGAAACCTTGCCCAGCAGCGGCCGGGACCTGTGGAAAACCAGGGCCAGCACCAGGCCCAGGACCACCAGCGCGACGCCGATATACCCCAGGGCGCTGACCACATAGGAGCTGCTGACTACCTCCTCCACGGTCCCCTTGATAAACTTGTTGTACATCACCAGCAGGTAGCACTCGGCCAGGATGCCGACGAGGAAAAGCCGGAAGACGCGGTTGAGCGCCTCCTGCTCCTGCTGCAGTTTCTGCGCCCGTTTTTCACTCCGACTGGACTGTTTTGCCATATAAAAAACCTCCGAAGAGCTTGTTTGATGGATGCGTGCCAAAAACTATTCTATCAAAGTTTGCCTCGTTTTGCAAGTATTTTGCTGGAAAATGCCGGAAAGGGAGGCAGACAGACGCGAAAGCGGTATCCGTCCCCAGGGGGCGGATACCGTTTTTTCGCCGGGGGGTGCTTTACCGCTGGATGAGGCTCTTCCCGTCCATCTCCTCGGGGCACTCCAGGCCCATCACATCCAGGATGGTGGGGGCGATGTCCGCCAGGCGGCCGGGGTGGAGTTCCACCGCCGCGCCCACCACGATGAAGGGGACGGGGTTTGTGGTGTGGGCGGTCATGGGGGAGCCGTCGGCCTTTGTCATCTCCTCGGCGTTGCCGTGGTCGGCGGTGATCATGGCGATGCCGCCCATGCTCCGGGTGGCGTCCACCACCCGGCCCACGCAGGTGTCCACGGTCTCCACGGCCTTCACCGCCGCGTCGAACACGCCGGTGTGGCCTACCATGTCGCAGTTGGCGAAGTTGAGGATGATGACGTCGTAGGCCCCGGACTCGATGCGCTCCACGCACTTGTCCGTCACCTCCACGGCGCTCATCTCCGGCTGCAGGTCATAGGTGGCCACCTTGGGGGAGTTCACCAGCACCCGGTCCTCCCCGGGGTAGACGGTCTCCACGCCGCCGTTGAAGAAGAAGGTGACGTGGGCGTACTTCTCGGTCTCGGCGATGCGCAGCTGGGTCATCCCCATCTTGCTGAGGTACTCGCCCAGGCCGTTGTGCACCACCGTCCGGGGGAAGGCCACCTGCACGTTGGGCATGGAGGCGTCGTACTCGGTGGTGCAGACGTAGGTCACCGGGAAGAACTGGCGCTGGAACCCGTCAAAGGCGGGGTCCACAAAGGCGCGGGTGATCTCCCGGGCCCGGTCGGGCCGGAAGTTGAAGAAGATGATGGAGTCGTTGTCGGAGATGGTGCCGTCCTTGTCGCAGACCACCGGCTCCACAAACTCGTCGGTGACGCCGGCCTTGTAGCTGCGCTCCACCGCGTCCACCGGGTCGCTGTTCTGGATGCCGCTGCCGTAGACCATGGCGTCGTAGGCCCGCTCCAGCCGGTCCCAGCGCTTGTCCCGGTCCATGGCGTAGTACCGGCCCATGACCGTGGCGACCTTGCCCACGCCGATCTCCCGGCACTTGGCCACGGTCTCGGCCACAAAGCCCTTGCCGCTGGTGGGGGAGACGTCCCGGCCGTCCAGGAAGGCGTGGATGTAGACCTTGGTGAGGCCGCGGATCTTGGCCATCTTCAAAAGGGCCCACAGGTGGGTGGTGTGGGAGTGGACGCCGCCGTCGCTCAAAAGCCCGTAGAGGTGGAGGGTGGAGTCGTTTTTGAGGCAGGCGTCCATGGCGGCGCAGTAGGCCTCGTTTTCAAAGAAGCTGCCGTCCTCAATGGAGCGGGAGATCCGGGGCAGGTCCTGGAACACCACCCGGCCGCCGCCGATGTTGGTGTGGCCCACCTCGCTGTTGCCCATCTGCCCGTCGGGCAGGCCCACGTCCAGCCCGCTGGCGGAGAGGGTGGTGTTGGGGCAGGTGGCAAAGAGCTTGTCCAGGACCGGGGTCCTGGCGCTGGCAACGGCGTTGCCGGCGGGGGACGGATTCAAGCCGAACCCGTCCATAATGATCAAAGTGGTAGGTGTCTTATTCATAGAAACCTCAATTCCCTGTTCGACACAAAATTCCGTGGTGTGGGGCGCGCCGGCCGCCTTACTCCTGGTTCGCCGCGTTGACGATGGCGGTAAACTGGTCGGGCTTCAAGGAGGCGCCGTCCCATCCGGCTGCGCCGGACGGGAACCCTAAATGATCGGACATCCTCGGGCGAAATAAATTCGCCCTGCGGCAAGGTTTGCTGCGCAAACGCTTAGACGCGCCGGCGGCGCGCAGTCGGCGGCGCCGGGGAAGGAGTCACCTTACTCCTGGTTCGCCGCGTTGACGATGGCGGTAAACTGATCGGGCTTCAAGGAGGCGCCGCCGATGAGGCCGCCGTCCACATCCGGCTGGGCCAGGAGCTCCGCCGCGTTGCCGGGGTTCATGCTGCCGCCGTACTGGATGGTGACGGAGCGGGCCACCCGGGCGCCGTACAGGTGGCGGATGGTGGCGCGGATGGCGTTGCAGACCTCGTTGGCCTGCTCGGCGGTGGCGGTCTTGCCGGTGCCGATGGCCCAGATGGGCTCATAGGCGATGACGCACTTGCGGGCCTTCTCCGCCGGCACGTCCGCCAGAGCGGCCTTCACCTGCAGGGCGATGAGCTCCATGGTGATGCCCATCTCCCGCTGCTCCAGGCTCTCGCCCACGCAGATGATGGGGTGGAGCCCCGCCTCCAGGGCGGCCAGCACCTTCTTGTTCACGGTGACGTCGGTCTCGCCGAAGTACTGCCGGCGCTCGCTGTGGCCGATGATGACGTATTTGACGCCCAGGTCCTTCAGCATGTCGGCGGACACCTCCCCGGTGTAGGCGCCGCTGCGCTCATAGAAGACGTTCTCCGCGCCGATGGACACCCGCATGTCCTTGAAGGCCCGGATGGCGGTGGAGATGTTGACGGCGGGGACGCACACCACAACCTCGCACCACTTGGCCTTGGGCAGCATGGTCTTCAGCTCCTCGGCAAACTTCTTGGTCTCCGTGGCGGTCTTGTTCATTTTCCAGTTTCCGGCAATGATGGTCTTACGGTATCTACGGTTCATGACGGCTTTCTCTCCTATAGTTTTTCTCAATTTTCCAATCGGTCGGTATGTTCGTTTTCAGCCCCCGCGGGGGGACACGCCCGGGGCCGCGGGCGTGCCGCCGCTCCGCGGCCGGCGGGGGATCTAATTTTATTTGTCCGCGGCAGGACAGCTCCGCATAAGTTCGACTGACGAAATCAAAGATTTCGAGTCTCACTTCATGCGCCTGCGGAGGACACCGCGATTCGATCTCATTTTTCTGACGACATGCGCGTCAGAAAAATACGTCGACTTGTGCGCCTTGGGCGCACGCGCCAGTCCGCAGACTGGCGGGGGGAATCGAAAGGGGGGACGCAGTCCCCTCTTTATTTATCCAGAAGACACGCCACCCCCGGCAGCTCCTTGCCCTCCATAAACTCCAGACTGGCGCCGCCGCCGGTGGAGATGTGGGTCATCTTGTCGGCGTAGCCCAGCTGCTGCACCGCCGCGGCGCTGTCGCCGCCGCCGATGATGGTGATGGCCTGGCTCTTGCTGAGGGCCTCGGCCACGGCCTTGGTGCCCGCGGCAAAGGCGGGGAACTCAAAGACGCCCATGGGCCCGTTCCAGATGACGGTGCCGGCGCCCTTCACCGCCTCGGCGTAGGCGGCGATGGACTTGGGGCCGATGTCCATGCCCATGCAGTCGTCGGGGATGGCCATGGTGTCCACCAGGATGGGCTCCGCGTCGGCGGAGAACGCCTTGGCGGCCATGGTGTCCACCGGCAGCAGGAACTTCACGCCCTTCTCCTTGGCCTTGGCCATCATGTCCTGGCAGTAGGCGATCCAGTCCTCCTCCAGCAGGCTCTTGCCGATGGAGCCGCCCAGGGCCTTGATGAAGGTGTAGGTCATGCCGCCGCCGATGATGATGGTGTCGGCGATCTCCAGCAGGTTGTTGATGACGCCGATCTTGCTGGAGACCTTGCTGCCGCCCAGGATGGCCACCAGGGGGCGCTTGGGGCTGGCCAGGGCGCCGCCCAGGATCTCCAGCTCCTTCTGGATGAGGAAACCGCTGACCGCGGGCAGGTAGGCCGCCACGCCGGCGGTGGAGGCGTGGGCCCGGTGCACCGCGCCGAAGGCGTCGGAGACGTAGACCTCCGCCAGGCCGGCCAGGGCCTTGGCCAGCTCCGGGTCGTTCTTGGTCTCGCCCTTTTCAAACCGGGTGTTCTCCAGCAGCAGGATCTGGCCCGGCTGCAGCGCCGCGGCCTTGGCCCTGGCGTCGGGGCCCACCACGTCCGCAGCCATGATGACCTCCCGGCCCAAAAGCTGGCCCAGCCGCTCGGCCACCGGCTTGAGGGACAGCTCCGCCAGGGACTTTTTCCACTTCTCCTCCGTGAGGGAGGCGGGGTCCTTGCCCTTCTCGGTCTGCTTTTTCACCCACTTTTCAAAGCTGGGCTCCGGTTTTCCCATGTGGGAGCAGGCCACAACCGCCGCCCCCTGGTCCAGCAGGTACTGGATGGTGGGCAGGGCGGCGCGGATGCGCTTGTCGTCGGTGATGACGCCGCTGCCGTCCTTGGCCATGGGGACGTTGAAGTCACAGCGCAAGAGGACCTTCTTCCCCTTCACGTCGATGTCCTTTACGGTCTTCTTATGGTAGTTCATTATGATCTCCTCCTGTACCATCAGAATCTATAGCAGCTGACTTGTACGCAGACTTGTCACAGGGAACGGGGCGCGGCCCGCCCCTCCGCCATCTCCCCCTGGCCCATCAGCCCGGGGAACCCCTGCTGCCGAAGGGCCTCGTAGGCCAGGACGGCCACGCTGTTGCTGAGGTTGAGGCTCCTGGCCTCCTCCCGCATGGGCAGGCGGACGCACCGCCGGCGGTACTTCTCCCGGAACCACTGGGGCAGGCCCGCCGTCTCCTTGCCGAAAAACAGCCAGCACCCGTCAGAAAAGGCGGCCTCGCTGTAGGGGCGGGGGGCCTTGGTGGTGGCAAGCCACAGGTTCTCCGCCGCCTGGGGGCAGCGCTGAAAGAGGGCAGCGAGATCCGGATAGGTGTGGATCTCCACCAGGTGCCAGTAGTCCAGCCCCGCCCGGCGCACCGCCTTCTCCGAGATGTCAAACCCCAGCGGCTCCACCAGATGGAGCACGCTGCCCGTAGCGGCGCAGGTTCTCGCGATGTTGCCGCAGTTTTGCGGGATTTCCGGCTCCACCAGTACAATATGCACCATTTTCCGCCCCGCCTCCCTGCTCCGCCGAGGAATCGAACCACATTGTAATATAAAACTTCCCGGAATTCAATAGAAAAACAGGAAAATTATAACGAAATATTGCATATCCCCCCCTCTATTATGTACCGTTTTTGCTAAAATCACTAAAATTGGCCCAATGGGGCCCGCTTTTTTCTTCTAAAACAGAAACAGGTCAAAATTGGGGGCGAAAATTTATGAAATTTCCACAGCCCCCTTGTTTTTGCGCTCTGTCCCGTATATAATGAAAAAAACTCCATGCATGGGGGAAAGGAGAGATGCCCTGTGTCTCAGCGATGTGTGGCGGTCCATCTGCCCGGCGGGGAGATGGACGGCGGCAGGGGAAGACCGCTGATGCTGCAGCGCGTCCTGTTCTGTCCGGCGCTGACGTGGTGCGCCCGGGCCTGGATTGCCGGCGGCGTCGGGCGTTTTTTTGTTGTCTGTGAGGCGCACTGGCGGGAGGAGGCCGCGGCCTGTTTCCCGGCGGGGCAGGCTGTGGACTGCGCCGGCGAGGCGGAGTGGCCGGCCCGCCGGCGGCAGCTGGAGGCGGAGGGCTGGCAGGTGGAGGAGGTCCGGGAGCCGGTGATGCCCCGGGGCCGGATGATGATCGCCTTCCACACCCCCCGGGAGCTGGCCCGGCTGCAGGCGGCCTGCCACGAGGACACCATCGCCTACCACCTGGGCCGGGGCGTGCAGATCCTGGACCCGGCCAGCACCTATATTGACCCCCGGGTGGACATCGGGGCGGGGACCCTCCTCCTGCCCAACACCATCCTTAGGGGGGAGACGGCGGTGGGGGCGGACTGCGAGATCGGCCCCAACACGGTGCTGGACGGCTGCCGGGTGGGGGATCGGACCGTGGTGAACCAGACCCAGGCCAAGGACAGCGAGATCCGGGAGGACTGTGAGATCGGCCCCTACACCCACATCCGGCCCCACTGCGTGGTGGGCCGGGGCAGCAAGATCGGGGCCTTTGTCCAGCTGAAGAACTGTACCCTGGGGGAGGGGACCAAGATGGCCCACCTCACCTATGTGGGGGACGCGGACGTGGGGGACCATGTGAACTTCGGCTGCGGCACCGTCACCAGCAACTACGACGGGTTTCAGAAACACCGCACCACCATCGGGGACAACGTCTTCATCGGCTGCAACACCAACCTGGTGCCGCCGGTGACGGTGGCGGACGGCGCGTATATCGCCGCCGGGACCACGGTGACAAGGGACGTGCCGGCGGACAGCCTTGCCATCGGCCGGGTGCGGCAGGAGAACAAGGCGGATTGGGCCAGACGAAACCGCGAACTGCGGAAAAAATAGAGCGGCGCTCGTCACAAGCATACCTGCGGGAACAACGGGAAAGAAAGGGAAAAGAGAGGAAAGACGATATGATTTCCAGAGGAAAAGACATCAAGGTATTCTCCGGCAACGCAAACCCCAAGCTTGCCGCCGATATCTGCAAGTTCATCGGCATCAAGCTGGGGGAGAGTGAGGTGGGCACGTTCTCCGACGGGGAGACCTTTGCCTCCATTTATGAGACGGTGCGCGGCTCGGACATCTTCCTGATCCAGTCCACCTGCACCCCTGTCAACGACAACTTGATGGAACTTCTCATCATGATCGACGCCATGAAGCGGGCCAGCGCCGGCCGCATCACCGCCGTCATCCCCTACTTCGGCTATGCCCGCCAGGACCGCAAGGCCAAGGCCCGGGACCCCATCAGCGCGAAGCTGGTGGCCAACATGCTCACCGCCGCCGGCGCCGACCGGGTGCTGACCATGGACCTCCACGCCGCCCAGATCCAGGGCTTTTTCGACATCCCCGTGGACAACCTCCTGGGCAACCCCATCTTCGTGGACTACTACGCCAAGAAGTTCGGCGAGGGCTGCGAGGAGATGGTGGTGGTCTCCCCGGACGTGGGCAGCGTGGCCCGTGCCCGGGCCTTTGCCCAGAAACTCCACATGCAGCTGGCCATCGTGGACAAGCGCCGGCAGAAGGCCAACCAGTGCGAGGTGATGAACGTCATCGGCGACGTGGAGGGGAAGGACTGCATCCTCTTTGACGACATGGTGGACACCGCCGGGAGCCTGTGCAACGCGGCCAAGGCCATTGTGGAGGTGGGCGGCGCCCACACGGTGTACGCCTGCGCCAGCCACGGCGTCCTCTCCGGCCCGGCGCTGGAGCGGATCCAGAACAGCGCCATCAAGGAGCTGGCCCTGCTGGACACCATCCCCGCCCAGGGCGAGTGCGGCAAGATCAAGTACCTCACCGTGGCCCCCATGTTTGCCGAGGCCATCGAGCGCATCTACCAGGAGATCTCGGTCTCCAAGCTGTTTCTGTAAGATCGGTACATCATCCGTTGGGGCCGCCGCATCCGCGGCGGCCCTTTTGCGGCACGCGGAGGAGAAGGAGAGCACGATGCTGTTTCAGAAAAAGGCCGGGACGGTATCCTGGCTGCTGGTGTGCCTGGGGAACCCCGGAAAGCAGTATGAAAAAACCCGGCACAACATTGGATTCATGGCCGCCGACGCCCTGGAGAAACGGGCCGGGACAAAATTCAACAAGCTCAAGTACCGCGCCCTCACCGGCGAGGTGCAGCTGGGCGGGGCGCGGGTGCTGGTGGTGAAGCCCCAGACCTACATGAACCTCTCCGGCGAGGCGGTGAAGCTGGCCGGGGGCTTTTACAAGATCCCGCCGGACCACATCCTGGTGCTCTATGACGACGTGTCCCTGCCCCTGGGCAAGCTGCGCATCCGCGCCAGCGGCAGCGCCGGGGGCCACAACGGCATCAAGAACATCATCGCCCACCTGGGCACCGACGCCTTCCCCCGCATCAAGGTGGGGGTGGGGGCCCCGGCCCACCCGGAGTACGAGATGGTGGACTGGGTCATCGGCAATTTTACGCCGGCGGAAAAGAAGGTGGTGGACGCCGCCGTCGACCGGGCCCTGGACGCGGCGGAGTGCCTCATCGCCCACGGGGTGTCCGAGGCCCAGAACCGCTACAACGGCTAGGGCCGGCCGCGCCGGCCCCGCATACAGCGCATCGCCCGGGAGACGGCCGTCTCCCGGGCGATCTTTTCGTCCGCCGCTAGTTGTCCCGATAGGCGAAGTTCTGCCGCCAGTAATACTGCAGGCAGTTGTACTCCCGCACCAGGGCCGCCCCCTCCGGGGAGAGGGTGTCCGTCACCCGGCCGCCCTCCACATAGAGGCCGGTGGCGGTGTTGATGACCGGCACCTGCGCCATCACCGGCTCCAGGGCCTGGAGGTAGGCGGGGCCCTGCCAGCCGCACTGCTGGAAGACCAGGTTCATGAGGAAACTGGGGCTGATGTCCGGCCCCTCCCCCTGAAAATCTCTGCCCAGGACGGCTTTGGCCGCGTCGTTGGCCCAGATGATGTAGCGGGTGGCGTAGTAGTTGTGGAACCCCTCCTCTGTGGAGAGGTCCAGGTTGAGGCCCATGGCCTCGTAGACGGTGTTGCCGTCCCCCATCCAGGGGTTGTGGTCCCCGAAGAGGATCAGCACCACCGGCTCCTCGTCCTCCCGGAGGTAGTCCGTCAGCTCCTTGAGGTGCTGGTTGG
>CALWXD010000036.1 GCA_944385425.1 uncultured Oscillospiraceae bacterium
CCAACAAGGCCCTCTACAGCCATCCCAGCGTCTCCTGCACCCCCCACATCGGCGCCGCCACCAAGGAGGCCCAGCAGCGCATCGGCATGGAGATCGTGGACATCATCGAGAGCTTCGGCAAATAAGCGGTCCCCCCTTTTCACAGTTCGGGGAACATCATAAAAAGGGAGAAAGAACATGAGAAGAAAAGTAGCGGCACTGCTCACCGCGCTGGCCCTGTGCTGCAGCCTGTCTGTGACGGCGCTGGCCGCCGAGACGGGGGACCAGATCGACATCCGTACCGACATCGGGGCGGATACCTATGTGGATGGCCAGAACCTTGCCACCCAGGTCTACAACGACTCCGAGATGATCGGTAGCGGTACGCTGGAGGGCTATGTGGCCGTCCGGGACGACACGGTGATCACTGTGTCCAACACCGGGACCGCGGACGACGGCAGCTATCTCCAGATCTACGTCTCGTACTACTTCAACGAGGACGGGACCTACACCCGCTATGACTCCCCCCACCGGTACTATCTGACGCCGGGCGGCTTTTTGGACGACATCCTGGATCCCACGGAGATGGGCGGCCTGGTGGAGCTCCGCGCCGGCCAGTCCACCCAGTTCACTCTGCCCACGGAGCAGTTCGCCGGGAAGAACGATGACATCCTCTACCTCCTGGAGGTGGAGCGCTACACCGCTGAATGGGAGCTGGCGGCCAGCAGCTCGGTGTATTACTATGTGGACCCGGCGGCGGTAGAGGCCGCTGCCGCGGAGGAGCCCGCGGAGCCGGAGACCCCCGCCGCCCCCTCCTTCACCGACGTGGCGGAGAGCGACTACTACTACGCCCCCGTCCAGTGGGCCGTTGAAAACGGCGTCACCACCGGCACCACCGACACCACCTTCTCCCCCGCCTCCACCTGCACCACCGCCCAGATCCTCACCTTCCTGTGGCGGGCCGTGGGCGAGCCGGCCCCCGCCGGTGAGAACCCCTTCAGCGACGTGGCGGAGGATGTGTACTACGCGGACGCCGCCGCCTGGGCCTACGAGCAGGGCCTGGTCTCCGGCGAGACCTTTAACGGCGACGCTCCCTGCACCCGCAGCGCCGTTGTGACCTACCTCTGGAAGCTGGCGGAGGAGCCGGAGGCCGAGGCCGCCGCCTTCACCGACGTGGCCGCCGACGCGGACTACGCCCAGGCCGTGGCCTGGGCCGTGGCAGAAGGCGTCACCACCGGCACCAGTGACACCACCTTCTCCCCCGATTCCACCTGCACCCGGGGGCAGATTGTCACCTTCCTCTACCGGGATCTGGCGGATTGACCGTCTCACGGAAATCGCCGGATCATAAAAACCCCCGCCTGCTGGGCAGGCGGGGGTTTTTTTATTTGAACTGGTTCGTCTCCTCGTCATAGCGGTAACCGATCCCGGCCAGGGCGGCGCGGAGCGCCGCCTCGTCCGCGTCCTCCGCCGCGCACAGCTCCCGGAGGCCGGGGTACTGGTCCCGCAGCTTGGTATTCACCACGCTGAGCAATATCACCGGATCCTTTGGCAGCATCGTCTCTCCCTCCCCTCCTCCGGCGCGAAATACGCCGTTCATTTTGACCGTTGACTGGCTCGGCCGGCTTTGCTATCTATTAAATGTCTTTAGCTTTCATGCGTTCCATTTCTGCTTGCTTAATTTTCCTGTATTTGTCGCGGCCTGTTCCCCAATCTCCAAAGAACAAGGTGTTTAGAATGACAAACGGGAATAAATATCTTGTTTCCAGAGGAATTCTGCCACTGGCAAAAATCCAAATCGTTCCGGCAAGAATTAAAACGGGAAGAACTCCGCCCCAAAGAGGGCTTTTTAATTTTATACACAAAATGTATTCTGCAATTAAAAGTACCGCAGCAATAACAAATCCAACAACTAACTCAATCATAGTTATTTCTCCCTTTCCTGTTTATATTTCTCATTGAATATCTTTTGCCTTCATCTTCTCCATTTCCTTTTTCTTTGCCGCCAGATGTCCCTGGGCCCAAAACAGGAAAAAGATAAGGGTCGGGAAAAGGATCATTTTCCAATCTTCTCCAAAATGGATCTTGCCATTGTAAAACAGAACTGCCAGCACGCCGATCCATAAAAGGGGAATGATCCCTCCTAGGTACCAAAATTTAGGACTTCTGTGACACAGCCAAACGTGAACGACAATAACAGCCAGTGCGGCGATCAAGGTTATCACTGGATTCATGATGTTTTCTCCTTTTCCTGTCTATACTTTTCGATAATGATTTTTGCGGTTTCCAAATCAATCCGGGAGTCAACCGCTAACCCTTTGATAAATGCGGAAAAGGGTTCCTCCTCCTTTTGGTCGCTCAGCTGGATTTTTTGAATGAGCTTATCCAGCCTAAGCCGGACGGTGGGATAAGATACCTCATACAGACGCGCAATCTCCTTTAGGGAACCGGATTTCAAAACAAAGTTTTTGAGAAAGGCCGCGTCCTCCGGCTCCAGCGCAAGGATCCACTGCGGGATCTTGTCGATCTCCAAATCAATTCTCCTTTCTTATTAGATTTAACTATATTTAGTATATCATAAACAAAATTAAAGTCAATAGAAAAGTTGAAGTAATTTCTCGGCATAGCAACCGCTGCGATCTGCTTTTGCTGGCGCCCTGTTCCGGGCGGATGACCATTCTCGCCGGGAGACAGCAAAAAGCCCCCGCAATGAAGAATCATTGCGGGGGCTTTTCTCGATTGTAACGATCTTTTCCTGTTCCGCTGTGAGGACGGGCCGCCTCGCCTGTTTTCCGGTGAAGGCTTTTCGCCGCAAAACGCTTGCAGGCGCTCACGCGGGCGGCCCCTTTGGGGCCGTGGCCCGCAGGCGGTCAGCCCGGAGGCCAGGTCATATCTCTCCCACTCAAAACGTGGAAGTGCAGAGGGAACACGCTCTGCCCCGCCTGCGCCTCCCCACCGGGCGGAAGCCCGGCGGGGACCCCATCTGAACTTGAGCGGGCAGGCAAAGCCCGCCCGCTCCAAGGTTTTGCTCCGCAAAACGCTTGTATGCGCTCACGCGCGCGGCCCCCCTGGGGCCGTGGCCCGCAGGCGATTTAGCCCGGGGGCCAAGTCATATCCCTTCCGCTCAAAACGTGGAAGTGCAGATGGAACACGCTCTGCCCCGCCTGCGCGCCGATGTTGGACACCACCCGGTAGCTCTCCAGGCCCAGCTCCCCCGTCAGCTTGGCGATGACGGCGAAGATGTGGCCCACGATGGGGGCGTTCTCCTCGGTCACGGCGGAGACGGAGGGGATGTGAGCTTTGGGCACCACCAGGAAGTGGGTGGGCGCCTGGGGGTCGATGTCGTTGAAGGCGTAGCACAGGTCATCCTCGTACACCTTGCTGCTGGGGATCTCCCCGGCAATGATCTTGCAGAACAGACAATCGGACATGGTAAAGCCTCCTTTTTCTAAAATTTTACGCATTGGCTGCCTTTGTTTCAAGTTTCTTCCCGATCCTCCCCCGGCAGGAGGATGAAGTGGACGCCGTCGCACCCGGTGCGGCCCACGTCCTCCCGCGCCGCCGGGTCACAGAAACAGGGCGGCTGGGGCGCGCCGGGCTCCATCAAACCGATGGCGCCAAAGTCGATCTCCAGGGCACGGAAACGCGCCAAATCTTCTCTAGTTGACATAACTTTTCGTCCTTTCCCCGGAGCGGTCGGGGATTCACTGCACTTTCCCCGCCACAAAGTCGTCCACCGCCGCCAGGGCGTCGAGGTTCCCACCGGTCCCTGCGGCCCGGCGGGAGCCCTTTCCATTTTTATGCTCGGCGGAAGTGAATTCCGCCTCCGCCAAGGTTTTGCTCCGCAAAACGCTTGTACGCTGCACCTGCGGCGAGGCTGGACGACGCAGAGACCTTTGGAAAAAACCGCCCGCTCACTGCGCCTTCCCGGCCACAAAGTCGTCCACTGCCGCCAGCGCGTCGTCCAGCTTGAGGAGATCAGACCCGCCGCCCATGGCGCTGTCGGGCTTGCCGCCGCCCTTGCCGCCGCAGATAGGGGCGATGGCCTTGATGATGTCCCCGGCCTTCACGCCCTTGGCCACA
The DNA here is from genome assembly GCA_944385425.1 of uncultured Oscillospiraceae bacterium. GTDB lineage: Bacteria > Bacillota > Clostridia > Oscillospirales > Oscillospiraceae > CAJFPI01. The sequence continues at coordinate 4,063 of CALWXD010000036.1, forward strand.
GCCTCCTTGCCGCAGGCGGCCAGGAACGTGATCTTCCCGTCGTTCACCGCCGCCGCCAGGGCCGCCACCTTGGGCTCCTTGTCCCGGAGGAAGTCCCCCAGCTTTCTGAGGTCGTCGGCGGAGATATCCTTGAGGCTCATGGTGACCACCTTTAGGCCCTTTACGTCCTTGGCGGACAGCAGGAACTGGTCGGCCTGGCCCAAAAATTCCTTGGCCTTCAGTTTCTCCACCGCCTGGTGGAGCTGGCGCACCTCGCCCATGACGGCCTCCGCCTTCTCCCGCAGCTCGCCGGGCTTGGTCTTGAGGGCGGCCGCGGCCTCGAAGAGCAGCTCCTGGTTGCGGTTCATCACCTCCAGGGAGAGGAGGCCCGTGGTGGCCTCGATGCGGCGCACGCCGCTGGCCACGGAGAACTCGCTCTGGATGTGGAACACGCCCACCTTGGCGGTGTTGTCCACATGGGTGCCGCCGCACAACTCCATGGACGGCCCCATCTCCACCACCCGGACGGTGTCGCCGTACTTCTCGCCGAAGAGGGCGATGGCCCCCTTCTCCCGGGCCACGTCGATGCCCATCTCCTCTGTCTCCACCGGGAACCCGTCCAGGACGTTGCCGTTCACCAGGCGGCTGACCTGGGCCAGCTCCTCCGGCGTTAGGGCGGAGAAGTGGGTGAAGTCAAAGCGCAGCCGGTCCGGCTCCACCAGGGAGCCGGCCTGGTGGACGTGGTCCCCCAGCACCGCGCGCAGGGCGGCGTCCAGCAGGTGGGTGGCGCTGTGGGCCCGCATGATGGCCCGGCGGCGCTCACCGTCGATCTGGGCCCGGACGGTGTCCCCCAGCTTTAAGGTCCCCTCCGTCATCTTGCCGTAGTGCATGAACTTGCCGCCCTTGTTCTTTTGCACGTCGGTGACACGGAAACAGGCGGGATGCTCCCCGGCGATGACGATGTCGCCGTGGTCGGCCACCTGGCCGCCCATCTCCGCGTAGAAGGGGGTCTTGTCCAGCACCACGATGCCCTCCACGCCGGGCATCAGCTCCTCGGCCTGCTCGTTCTCCACCACCAGGGCCACCACCTTGGCCCCGGGATAGGTCATATGGTCATAGCCCACAAACTCGGTCTCCGGCACGTCCTTGCCGAACTCCACGCCAGCCCAGCCCAGGTCGCCCAGGGCCTCCCGGGCCTTCCGGGCCCGGACGCGCTGCTCCTCCATGAGGGCGCGGAACCCCTTCTCGTCCAGGGCCATGCCCTGCTCCTCCACCATCTCCAGCGTCAGATCCACGGGGAAACCGTAGGTGTCGTAGAGCTTGAAGGCGTCGGCCCCGGAGAAGGTCTTCTCCCCCTTGGCCTGGTGCTGGGACAGCATCTCGTTGAAGATCCTCAGACCGCCGTCGATGGTCTTGGCGAAGTTCTCCTCCTCCACCCGGATGACCTTGGTGATATAGCCCTGCCGCTCCTTGAGCTCGGGGTAGTGGCCCTCGTTCTCATGGACCACGGTGTCGCAGACGGTGTAGAGGAAGGGCTCGTTCACCCCCAGGAGCTTGCCGTGGCGGGCGGCCCGGCGGAGAAGACGGCGCAGGACGTAGCCCCGGCCCTCGTTGCTGGGCAGCACGCCGTCGCAGATCATGAAGGTGGCCGAGCGGATGTGGTCGGTGATGACCCGGAGGGACACGTCCTTCTCGTGGCTCTCCCCGTAGTGGGCGTGGGTGATCTCGCTGACCTTGTTGGTGATGTTCATCACTGTGTCCACGTCGAAGAGGCTGGGCACGTCCTGGCACACGCAGGCCAACCGCTCCAGGCCCATGCCCGTGTCGATGTTCTTCTGCTTGAGCTCGGTGTAGTGGCCCTCCCCGTCGTTGTCAAACTGGGAGAAGACGATGTTCCACACCTCGATATACCGGTCGCAGTCGCAGCCCACGGTGCAGGTGGGTTTGCCGCAGCCCCACTCTTCGCCCCGGTCGTAGTGGATCTCGGGGCCGGGGCCGCAGGGGCCGGAGCCGTGCTCCCAGAAGTTGTCCGCCTTGCCGAATTTGAAGATGCGGTCGGCGGGGATGCCGATCTCCTCGTTCCAGATGCGGAAGGCCTCATCGTCGGCGGGGGTGGTCTCGTTGCCCTCGAAGACGGAGGGGTAGAGCCGGTCCGGCTCCAGCCCCACCCACTCGGGGCTGGTCAAAAACTCCCAGGCCCAGGCGATGGCCTCCTTCTTGAAGTAGTCGCCGAAGGAGAAGTTGCCCAGCATCTCGAAGTAGGTGCCGTGGCGGGCGGTCTTGCCGATGTTCTCGATGTCCCCGGTGCGGATACACTTCTGGCAGGTGCACACCCGGTGGCGGGGGGGCTCCACCTCGCCGGTAAAGTAGGGCTTCATGGGGGCCATGCCGCTGTTGATGAGCAGGAGGCTGGCGTCGTTCTGGGGGATGAGGGAAAAGCTGGGCAGGCGGAGATGGCCCTTGGTCTCAAAAAACCTCAGGAACATCTCCCGCAGCTCGTTTAAGCCGTACGATTTGTGCATAGCGCGATTCCTCCGTTTTTCTGACAAATTGATATTTATCTATTAAAAAGGCTGTGCTGCCGTGAAACCGATGTTGTCCAGCATCAGCTCCAGACGCCGGGAGAAGGAGAGGGTGAGGGAGACCACCTGGCTACTGTCAAACCCCTCCTCCGCGGCAAGGGAGGACACCGGCAGCGTCACGGTCTCAAAGGCGGTTTTCACCGCGCAGTTCCCAAAGACGTAGTCCAGCTTGTCATAGCGCACCGGGAGGCCCGGATAGACGCTGGCGTAGTCGCCGATCTCGCCGCTGGCCGTCCGCCCAGCGCTGTCGGTGAGGGTCACGGTGAAGTCCACCAGGCGGCCGTCCCCCTCCTCCACCGCCTCCTCGTCCGCATCCATCACGTCCAGGGTGACGGCCCGGCCGGTGAGGTCTGCCGCCGCCGGCAGGGTGATGGTGTACCGGGAGCCGACGGAGTGGGTGGTGAGGCGCAGGGCGTGGGTGCCAAAGGAGGACTCGTCGGCGAAATCCACCAGCTCCTCCCGCCAGAGGCTCATGCCCTCCGCCGCGGCCGACGCCCCGGCCAGGGAGAGGGTCTCCAGGTCGCTGTCCTCCTCAAAGTCCGCCGCCAGGGCGAAGTCCGACGTCTCGTAGCACTGGTAGTACACCGTCCGGGGCAACTGGGCGGCGCAGCTGTCCCAGTCGGTGAGCAGCTGCCGGCAGCTCTGGTCCCCCTTGAGGGTCACATCCAGGAACACCTTGATGAAGACCCGGGCCACGGCCTGCTGGTCCCCGGCGGAAAGGAGGCTCTCGGTGTTGAGGAGGGCGGCAAAGGGGGCCGACTGGTCCCAGTCCCCCCAGAGGGTGTTGAACTGCCCGTGGTTGGCCCCGGCGATGTACAGGGCGGTCTTCAGGTAGTCCCCCTCCCCGGAGAAGGTCACGTTCTCATACTGGGCCATGCCCATAAAGCTGGTGACGTCCCGGTCGTTGGAGCCGTGGAGCAGCAGGTAGTTCACATCCTCGATCCGCACGCTGTGGTCCGCGGGCTTGTACTGGTTCACCGTGGGGGCGATGGCCACCACGGAGCGGATGGGGTAGTGGTAGTCAAAGGTGATGCTGCCGTTTTCCGGGTAGCGGTCGTACTGGTTGAAGAGATAGGCGGTGGCCGCCATCTCCCCGCCCCGGGAGTGCCCGCCGATGGCGATGTTCTCCCCGTCGATCTTCCCCGCCAGGGGGTTTCCCGCCGTCTTGTTATATTGGAGCACCTGGCCGATGTGCTCCAGGAGCAGAACGGCCCGGCCGTCGTTTTCATGGTACAGCAGGTTGCAGGCGTTGTGGTCCGTGCTGACCACCACATAGCCGTGGCTGGCCAGATACTCCCCCAGGTAGTCGTAGCCCAGGTAGGAGTCCACGGTGATCTCGTGGTTGCCGTGGGCGATGAAAAGGACGGGGCAGCCCTCCGCCTCCACCGGGTACCAGACCCGCCCCACCAGGGGCACGGCGTTTAGGTCGTAGTCCAAATACCAGTCGGCATAGGCGCCGTTCTCCCGGTCGCTGCTGCGGCTGACAAAGGCGGTGAGGTTCACCGTGTCCGAGGGGACGCCCCCCTCCCCGCCGTAGTCCATCACCGCCACGGTGTAGGGCCCCGGGCCAAGGGAGGGCTCCAGGGCCGGGAGGCGCTCCGCCGCCCCCTCCCCCAGGGCCAGATACCGGGCGCGGTAGTGGTCGTCAAACCCGTCGGTAAAAAGGAACACCGCCAGGAGCGCCACCGCCGCGGCGGACACGGCGCCGAGAGACAGGGTGGCGGCTGTCGCCCTCCGCCGGCGGAGGATGGCCCACCAGCTGGCGGAAAAGCACCAGACCGCAGCCGCCGCCGCGAGAGCCACCGCTACCACGCGGAGGGAGTACCCCTCCCCCGCGCCGCGGCGGAAAAACTCGATGGACGCCGCCGCCAGCACCCCCGCCGCCGCCGGCGCCCGGAGGCTGCGGCCCAGGAGGCGGCGCAGCAGCCAGCCGCCCAGGGAAAGCCCCAGGAGCAGCAGGGCGGCAAAGGCCAGAGAGGCCAGGGCGTATCCCGCCGGCGTATGGAAATAGGTGTCCGCCAGGCTGACCCCCACCACCACGCCGCCCGCCAGCGACGCGGCGAGGCACAGCGCCGGCGTGCTGCCGGAGAAATTGCGCCGGAACCACCCCAGCGCCCATCCGGCGGCGGCCCGGGCAGCCGCCCCGCCCCGGGCCAGGCATGCCGCCCGTTTCGAATGCTCTGTCTGCTGCAAGGGATCCCTCCTAAACCTTTCCAAACGGCTCCGCGGCCCGGGACTACTGCTGGCGGACCTCCATGCCGATCAGCTCCATATTGGGGTCAAAGGCCACCCGGAAGAGCACCTTCGCCTCCCGGTAGCGGCACAGCAGCGCCGCCACGCCATACTGCTCGCCGCCGCTCTCCTGGCCGGTGACCATGCCGTCCTCGTGCTGGACATAGTCCCCCGCCCCCTCCAGGGCGGTCTCCATCAAGGCGCGGAGGTCCTCCTCCGTGACCGCCACGTCGGCGCGGAACCTCTCCGCCACCGCCCCATAGTCCCCAGCGATCATCTGGTCCGCCACCTCCCAGCCGGCGGCCAGGAGGGTCTGCTCCTCCATCCCCTCCGGCAGGGGGTTCCCGCCGCAGCCGGCGAGAACCAGGAGCAGGCAGGCAAGCCATGGCACAATCCGCCGCATCTCCCATCTTCCTTTCCCAAGAAAAATAAAAAGCCCCCGCCCACATAGGGGCGAAGGTCTCGCGGTACCACCCTAATTCACTCCAAAGGGAGCCTTTCCGGCCCGATAACGGCGGCCGCGCCGTGGGACTCCTCGCCCCCCGCTCGGAAGTGGCCGCGCGGGACACTGGCCGCGGGGCTTGCACCATCCCCCGCTCGCTTGGGCCGCGCCGGTCCGCGCTCGTTTCCTCATCGCTTTTTTCCCCTGCCCGCGGCGGCTGGCCCGCCGCGCAGGATCTTTCGTTATTATAGCACACTTTTCCCTCTTGTCAACCGCACTTTTTTCCCAAACTCCCACTTGCGCCCGCCTTTTTCCCGCGATATACTGTTAAAAGCTTGTGAAGAGAGGATGAAGGCATTTGATCCGAGATTTGACGGTGGGCAAGCCTGGCCGTGTGCTGACGCTGTTTGCCCTGCCCATGCTGGTCAGCGTGGTGTTTCAGCAGTTTTACAACATGGCCGACAACATTGTGGCCGGCCAGTTTTTGGGGGACGCGGCCCTGGACGCCGTGTCCATCTCCTACCCGGTGACCATGATCTACACCTCCGTGGCCCTGGGGATCAACATCGGCGTCAACGTGGTGGTATCCCAGCTCTTTGGCAGCCGGCAGTACGCAAAGATGAAGAGCGCCGTCTCCACCGCCCTTTTGGCCACCGCCGCCCTGGCCCTGGTGATGACGGCCCTGGGCCTGATCCTCTGCCGGCCGCTGCTCCGCCTGCTCAACACGCCGGAGCACCTCATGGACCCGGCCCTGGGGTATCTGGACCTCTATACGGTGGGCCTGCTCTTCATCCTGCTCTACAACACCTGCACCGGCGTTTTCACCTCCCTGGGGGACACGGTGACGCCGCTGGTCTTTCTGATCCTCTCCTCCCTGGGGAATGTGGGGGTCAACATCTACTTTGTCACCGCCCTTGGCATGTATGTGGAGGGGCTGGCCCTGGCCACGGTCCTCTGCCAGGCGCTGGCCGCGGCCCTCTCCTTCGGCGTCCTGCTGCTGCGGCTGCGGGGCGTCCCCTCCGGCCCCTTCCGGCGGTTCTCCCCCCACCTGCTCTCCTCCATCTCCAAGATGGCCATCCCCGGCATCTGCCAGAAGAGCTTTGTGTCTGTGGGCAACCTGATGATCCAGTCGGTGGTCAACGGCTTTGCCGCCACGGTCCCCGGCATCATCGGCGGTTTCTCCTCCGCCACAAAGCTGCTCTATATCGTCATCTACCTCAACGCCTCCGTGGCCAGCTCCCTGGCCGGGTTTTCCGCCCAGAACATCGGCGCCGACCAGACCCAGCGCCTCAAGCCCGGGCTGAAGGGCGCCGTTACGCTGTGCCTTGTGATGTCGATCCCCTGCCTGGCGTTTTTCTTCCTCTTCCCCCAGCTGTCCATGGGGATCTTCGTCTCCGGGGAGAGCGTGGACGTCATCAGCGCCGGCGCCTCCTACCTGCGCATCGTCTCCCCCTTTGTGCTGGTGGTGATCTTCAAGCAGCTGTGCGACGCCATCCTCCAGGGGGCCGGCGCGGCCCGGGAGTTCGTCATCACCACCTTCAGCGACCTGGCGCTGCGGGTGCTCCTGGCCTACCTGCTGCCTATCTGGTTTGGCCACCTGGGGATCTGGTGGGCCTGGCCTATCGGGTGGATCATCGGGGCGGCGATCTCCGTTGCCTTCTACCGCTCCGGCCACTGGAAGAGCGTCCACCTGCTGGACAGTATCTGACGCCGCCCCGGTTTCCGCCGCCCCCTGCGCGGGGCCCCGCTCTCCCGCCCTGCGGCCCCACAGGAAACGCCCCGGACCAGAAAATGGTCCGGGGCGCGCTTCTCCTTTTGCCGGAGGATTACTCCTCCTCCTCGCTGTCCGCAAGGCTCTCCAGGTCAAACTCCAGTTTCTCCCCGCAGTTGGGGCACTGGACAGACCCGTCGGCCAGGATATCCTCGTCGAAGTAGATGGCCTCTTCACAGTTGGGGCAGGTGGTCTCGTACACCGGCTCCTCCTCGTCGTCCTCTTCCTCGTCCTCCTCGTCGGCGGTCTCGTACAGGAGGGACTCCACATCGCTGAGGTCGTCGCTGACGGCGTCCAGCCCGTCCTCCATCTCGGCCTGCTCATCCCACAGATCCTGCAGCTCCAGGGCCATGTCGTCCAGAATGTCGATCATGACGGTGAGGATCTTGCCCTCCTTGGTGTCCGCATCCAGACCAAGGCCCTCGGCCAAGCCCTTCAAGTAAGCTACTTTCTCCAGAATTTCCATAGCGTCCTCCTCTCTGGCGGAGCGTCCGCCCCGCCGACCGTTTTGCATCAATCACTCTTTCCTCTATCGCATCGCCGCGGGAGCGGCGGGGAGCTCGGCCCCTGCTGCGGGAGAGATACTCGCCGGTGCGGGTGCTGCCCCTGTCAACTCCGTTGACCGGGGGCCCCGTCTCTTTTCATTCCTCGGGCGGAATAAATCCGCCCTGCGGCAAGGTTTTGCTCCGCAAAACGCTTGTACGCGCCTCCGGCGCGGGCGACACCCGCCTTTAGCCCTTGCTGCGGGAGAGATACTCGCCGGTGCGGGTGTCGATGGTGATCTTGTCGCCGATGTTGATGAACAGGGGCACCTTGATCTCCGCGCCGGTCTCCAGGGTGGCGGGCTTGGTCACGTTGGTGGCGGTGTTGCCGGCAAAGCCGGGCTCGGTCTCCGTGACCTCCAGGTCCACAAAGTTGGGGGCCTCCACGCCAAAGACATTGCCCTTGTAGGAGAGGACCTTGCAGGTCATGTTCTCCTTCACAAAGCGGAAGGCGTCGCCCAGCACGTCCTTGCCGATGGGCAGCATGTCATAGGTCTCCAGGTCCATGAAGTAGTACAGGTCCCCGTCGTTGTAGCTGTACTCCATGTCCTTGCGCTCCACGAAAGCCTGCTCAAACTTGGCCGTGGGGTTGAAGGACGTCTCGGTGACGGCGCCGGTGACCACGTTTTTCATCTTGGTGCGGACAAAGGCCGCGCCCTTGCCGGGTTTCACATGCTGAAACTCCACCACCTGCATCACTTTTCCATCCATTTCAAAGGTGACACCGTTGCGGAAATCACCGGCGGTAATGGTAGCCATAGTCTCTATATCCTCCTATCGGCAAAAATATTCCGTTGGGTATTCTACCCCATATTTGTTGTAATTGCAAGCATTTTGTGGTAAAATCCTTCCACCATCCTATAGATTTGGCAGGTTACACGAATGTTATCCATTCTGAAACAGGATTCCTCCCGCGTTTTCTGCGTCAAGCCCCCCGGCGTCCTCTCCCAGGCCGCCCCCGGCCAGGAGGAGAGCATGCTCTCCCTCTTGGAGCGGCAGCTGGGCGGCCCGGTGTGGCCCGTCCACCGGCTGGACCAGGCCGTGGGCGGCGTCATGGTCTTCGCCCGCACCCAGGCCGCCGCCGGCGCGCTGTCCCAGGCGGTGGCCCGGCGGCTGGTGCAGAAGGAGTATCTGGCCGTCCTCCGGGGCCGCCCGGCCCAGGCGGAGGGGGAGCTGCGGGACCTGCTCTACTGGGACAGCGCCCGAGGAAAAAGCTTTGTGGTCTCCCGCATGCGCAGGGGCGTGAAGGAGGCGTCCCTCTCCTACCGCCTGCTGGCGGAGGAGGGCGGGCTCTCCCTGGCGCATGTCCTGCTCCACACCGGGCGCAGCCATCAGATCCGAGTCCAGTTCGCCAGCCGTGGCACGCCCCTCCTGGGGGATGGGCGGTACGGCGGCGGCGCGGGGCCCGTCGCCCTGTGGGGCTGGCGCCTCAGCTGCCCCGGCTGCGAAGGGGTCCGCCCCTTTGCCGTCTCCGCGGCGCCGGAGGGGGCGCTCTGGTCCCCCTTCCGCCAGGCCATAGAGGCCCTGGGCGCCGCCGCGCCTCCTGCCGGCCGCCCCCGGCCGTGAACAGCCCCGCCCCGCCGCGAAATGTGCCTAACCCCTAAAAAACCCGCCGGACAGGCTGTCCGGCGGGTTTTTCTTCTCTCTCAGCCCTGGTAGACCGCCTTCATGGCCTTGTAGGTCATATAGCAGTCGATCTTGCCCACGGTCTCAAAGGGGGCGTGCATGCTGAGCACCGGGACCCCGGCGTCCAAGGTATCGATGTTGCGGTTGGCCATATATTTGGCCACCGTCCCGCCGCCGCCGGCGTCCACCTTCCCCAGCTCCGCCATCTGCCACACGGCCCCGGCCGCGTCGAAGAGGCGGCGGGCGTAGGCCACCAGCTCCGCGCTGGCGTCGGAGGCGCCGCTCTTGCCCCGGGCGCCGGTGTACTTGCAAAGGCCGACGCCGTAATTCAGCCGGGCGCTGTTGCGCTTTTCAAAGACCTCACCGAAGTTGGGATCGTAGGCCGCCGTCACGTCGGCGCTGAGGCAGAAGGACCGCTCCAGGCACGCCTTCAGCGCCGCGCCCTGGCTGTCGCACAGGTCGCTCATGAAGGTGTCGAAGGCCGCCGTCTGCATGCCGGTGACGCCGTCGGAGCCGATCTCCTCCTTGTCCGCCAGCACGCACACCGCCGTCTTCTCCGGGGTCTCCTCCAGGTCGAAGAGGGCCCGCAGCGCCGCGTAGGCGCAGACCCGGTCGTCGTGGCCGTAGGCGCCGATCATGCTGCCGTCCAGGCCGATGTCCGTGGCCTCCACCGCCGGCACCGCCTCCAGCTCCGCGGAGATAAAGTCCTCCTCCGTAAAGCCGTACTTCTCATAGAGAAGGCGCATCACCGCCGTCTTCACCCGCTCGGTGCCCTCCCCGGCCATGGGGCGGCTGCCGATGAGAAGGTTCAGCTGCTCGCCCACGATGCCCTCGCCCAGGGTCTTCTTGTTCTGCTCGGCGCCCAGATGGGGCAGCAGGTCGTTGATCACCAGCTTGGGCTCCGCGCCCTCGCCGATGACCACCTCCACCGTCTCCCCGTCCCGTTTCGCCACCACGCCCCGCAGCTGCAGGGGGATGGTCACCCACTGGTACTTGCGGATGCCGCCGTAGTAGTGGGTCTTGAGGTAGCCCAGCTCCGCCTCCTCATAGAGGGGGCTGGGCTTCAGATCCAGCCGGGGGCTGTCGATGTGGGCGGCGGTGATCTGGGCGCCCTCCGCCAGCCCCTTTTTCCCGATGACCGCCAGCATCAGCATCTTGCCCCGGTTGTTGCAGTAGACCTTGTCCCCGGAGCTGAGGGCCATGCCCCGGCGGTAGGGCCGGAACCCCCGCTCCTCCGCCAGGCGCACCGCCTCCCGCACGCAGCAGCGCTCGGTCTTGCCGGCGTCCAAAAAGTCCTTGTAGTCCTCACAGTAGGCCGCGAGGCACTGCTCCTCCTCCGCCGGCATCCGGTCCCAGGCGTTTTTAGGGCTGTAAAGGACTTTTTCCTGCCACTCCTTGATCTCCATTGTTTCATTCCTCCTGTATGCAAGTTTGCCCGCTCTTCTCAGATGCCGCCGCTATGGCGCGCACAGCAGCAGGCTCTCTAAGGTTTCCCGAACCTGGGCTGCAAAATCCGCCCGGCTCTCCGCCCGGTTCTCCAGCAGAAAGCCGCAGTGCTTCCGGTAGTAGCTGTCCGGCTTCTGGGCGGCGATGCGGCGGCGGGCGTAGTCCTCGCTGATGCCGTCCCGCTCCATGATGCGCCGCAGGCGCACCGCCTCCGGCGCGGTGACCGCCAGGGTGAGGTCGCACCGCCGGGCAAGGCCGCTCTCAATGAGGTTGATGGCGTCCACCACCAGTCCCCGGGCCGTACAGCCCCGGATGGCCTCCTCCACCGCCCGGTCCACCGCCGGGTAGACGATGGCGTTGAGCCGCCGGAGGGCCGCCGGGTCGGAGAAGACGATCCCCCCCAGCCGCCTGCGGTCCAGCTGCCCGCCGGGCAGGAAGATATCGCCAAACGCCTCCGCCAGCTGCCGGCGCAGCCTCTCGTCCGTCCTCAGGAGCTGATAGTACAGCGCGTCGCAGTCGACGGCGGCAAACCCCATCTCCTCCAGCACGCGGAGGGCCGTGGTCTTCCCCGCCCCGGTGGGGCCGGTGATGCCGATGGTCAGCATGGTTCCTCCTCCTCCCCGCCTGTCAGGCGGCCTTCTCCCCGGTCAGACCTCCACCACATGGAACCCCGCCGCCTTCTTCAGCCGGTTGGCCACCGCCAGGCCCAGCCCCCCCTCGTCGGGGCACTGGGCGTAGATCTCCCGGACGTCCGTGGCGTCAAAGGCTCTGAGCGCGTCAAAGACCCGCCGGGCCTGCTCCGCCTTATCCCCGGCGGGGCCGATGGGCTCCACCACGCAGTCGGGAAACAGCTCGGCGTACTCGTCAAAACAGATGACCCCCATCCCCCGGCCCTGCCGCCGGATATACCGGGCGGAGCGGACGGGGTCCCCGGTCACCACGGTGACGGGGGCCCTGGGGGCGTAGTGGCGGTACTTCATGCCGGGGGCCTTGGGTTTCTCCCCGGGGGCCAGCCCCCGCTCCACCGCCTTGTCCACGTCCACCTCCCCCAGCGCGTCCCGCAGGGCCTCCAGCGGCAGCCCGCCGGGCCGCAGCAGCCGGGGCGGGCGGCAGGTGAGGTCGATGATGGTGCTCTCCACCCCCACGCCGCAGGGCCCGCCGTCCAAAATGGCGTCGATCTTCCCCTCCATATCCTCCCACATGTGCTGGGCGCAGGTGGGGCTGGGCCGGCCGGAGGTGTTCCCCGAGGGGGCCGCAACCGGGATATCCGCCCGCCGGATCACCTCCAGCGTAAGGGGGTGGTTGGGGCAGCGGACGCCCACCGTCTCCAGTCCCCCGGTGGTGACGTTGGGCACGTTGGACCGGCGCTGGAGGATCATGGTCAGCGGCCCGGGCCAGAACCGGCTGGCCAGGGTGTAGGCCGCGGCGGGGATGTTGCGGCAGTAGCGCTCCAGCCAGTCCGCCCCCGGCACATGGAGGATGAGGGGGTTGTCCTGGGGGCGGCCCTTGGCCTCGAAGATGCGGCGCACCGCCTCGCCGTTGAGCCCGTTGGCCCCCAGGCCGTACACCGTCTCCGTTGGGATGCCCACAAGGCCACCGGCCCGGAGGATGGCGGCGGCGGCGTCCACATCGCCGGCATCCTGTCCCAATAGCAGTTTCGTTTTCACAAGGCAAGCCTTCTTTACTCTCGGTTCTCGTCTGGCGGCGCCGCGGCTCTACGCCTGGCCGCCCTGCAGCTTTTCCGCCTGGTCGTTGGTGACCAGGGCGTCAATGAGGGGATCCAGGTTCCCGTTGATCACCTGGTCGATGTTGAAGTTCTTGTTGTCCCCCTGGAGGCGGTGGTCCGTCACCCGGTTCTGGGGGAAGTTGTAGGTGCGGATGCGCTCGCTGCGGTCGCCGCTGCCCACCTGGCTCTTCCGCTGGGCGGCGATGGCGGCGTTCTGCTTCTCCTGCTCCGCCTCGTAGAGCTTGGACCGAAGGATCTTCATGGCCCGGTCCTTGTTCTTATACTGGCTGCGCTCGTCCTGGCACTCCACCACAAGGCCCGTGGGCAGGTGGGTGATGCGGATGGCGCTCTCGGTCTTGTTGACGTGCTGCCCCCCGGCGCCGGAGGAGCGGAAGGTGTCGATCTGCAGATCCTTGGGGTCGATGGTAAACTCCACCTCCTCCGCCTCCGGCAGCACCGCCACCGTGGCGGCGGAGGTCTGGATGCGGCCGCTGGACTCCGTCACCGGCACCCGCTGGACCCGGTGGGCGCCCCCCTCGAACTTGAGGCGGGACCAGGCCCCCTCCCCCTCCACCACAAAGCTGACCTCCTTGATGCCGCCCAGCTCCGTCTCGTTGATGTTCACCACGTCCAGCTTCCAGCCCTTGCTCTCGGCGTACATGGTGTACATCCGGAAGAGGTCGGCGGCAAAGAGCATGGCCTCCTCGCCGCCCACGCCGCCGCGGATCTCCATGATGACGTTTTTCTCGTCGTTGGGGTCCCGGGGCAGCAGCAGGCGCCTAAGCTCCTCCTCCAGCCGCTCCAGCTCCCCCTTGGCCCGCTGCAGCTCCTCCTGGGCCATCTCCTTGAAATCCGGGTCCGTCAGCAGCTCCCTGGCCCCCTCCATATCCGCCTGGGCCTTCTGGTAGGCATTCCAGGCCGCCACAATGGGCTCCAGCTCCTTCTGCTCCCGGCTGAGCTTTTTCATCAGCGCCGGATCGGCGTACACCGCCGGGTCGCTGAGACGCTGCTGCAGCGCCTCCAGGCGCTGGGCAATTCCCTTCAGTTTCTCCTCCATCCCTTACTCCTCAACCAACACTTTGTTGACTTCCTTCAAAAATTCCTCCCGCCAGAAGGCCTCCCCCTCGTCGCCGCAGCGGAGGGACACGGCGCACAGGCGGGGCGCGGCGGTGTAGAGATCCATCTGGTCGTAGACCTGCTCGTAGCGGACCCGCTCTGAGGCCCGGGTGATCACATAGGCCGCCCGGTTTATGTCCCTGCCGTATTTCTTCAGAAACTCCCGCATGACGCTGCTGCACCGCCCGGCCCACACCGGCGTCCCCAGGATCACCAGGTCGTAGTCCGTGATGGGGTGTTTCATCTCCAGCTTGTCCAGAAACCGGGTGCTGCGGCGCACCGCGTCCAGGCAGGACCTGGCCGCGCCGATGAGGCCGGAGCGGTCCACCCCGTCGGTGATCTCCACCAGCTCGCCGCCCAGGGCCTGGGCGACGGCCGTCATGGCGTTCCGGGTCTTCCCGGTGCGGCTGTAGTAGACGCATAGCACTTTTTTCCCCGACATACTTGTCCTCCTCCAAAGGGAGCGCCCGGCGCTACGCCCCGAACACCAGATAGGCGGCGGCGCCGAAGGCCTCCCGAATATAGTAGTTGATGGTTAGGGGCCAGAACCGCCCCGGCATGCGGGCCGCCACCGGCGCCATCCCCGGCGTCCCCCACATGAGGGAGGCGCGGTAGAGGTGGTAGTCGCTGGACACCACGGCGATGCAGCCCTCCACGTCGACGCCCCGCTCCGCCAGCATCGCCTTGGAGAAGGCGATGTTCTCCCGGGTGTTGTCCGCCTGGTCCTCCAGGAGGATCCGGCTCTCCGGCACGCCGTTTTCCATAAGCCAGTCCGCCATGCACCTGGCCTCGCTGATGTCCTCCCCGGGGCCCTGGGAGCCGGTGACCACGATGGGGATGTCCGGCTTGTCCTGGATGTAGTCCAGGGCCGCCTCCAGGCGAACCAGCAGGCTGAGGGAGGGCTCGGTGCCGTTGACCCCGGCCCCCAGCACCACCACCGCCGCCGGCTGCGCCTCCCAGTCGGTTCGGCTCCACCGGATCACCTGGACCTCCAGCGCGGCAAAGAGGGCCAGCCCCAGGGCCAGGAGGCCCACCAGCACCCGCCGGGCGGCACGGAAGGGCTTTCTCTCCCGCCGCGCCTCCAAAAAGCCCCATATGAGGGACAGCCCGGCGGCGCACAGCAGCAGGAATGCGGTGAAGCGCATGGGGGAGAAAAACAGCCGCAGCGCCACCTCCGCCGCCACCAGGACGACGGCCAGGATGACCCAGCGCTTTCGCATCCCCCACCGGTCCCTTTTCTCCCGCCCGCCGTTTTTCTCTGTCACTCCCCGGCCTCCTCGCTCAATCGCTCCCACTTCTCCATTAGGGAGAGCAGTTCCTCGTCCATCTGCTCCTTCTCGGCGTAGAGGGCGGCGTACTTCTCGTAGTCGCAGGCGCTCTCTTCCAACTGCGCCTCTTTCTCCTTGATGGCCCCCTCCAGCTTTTCGCTCTCCCGCTGGACGATGGTGGCCTGTTTCCGGGCGGCCTGCTGGGCCTTATTGCCCTTGGAGGCGGCGCGTTTCTCCCGCTCCGCCTCCGCCTGGGCGGCGTGGGACGCGGCGGCCTGCTGGGCCGCTGCCTTCTCCCGGGCCTTGATCTCCCGGTATTTTTCAAAGGGGAATGGGTAGTCGGTGATCCTGCCGTTCTCCAGCTCCCACACCCGGGTGGCAAAGCGGTTGATGAAGTAGCGGTCGTGGCTGACGAAGAGGAGGGCGCCCTCGTAGGCCTCCACCGCCTCCTCGATCCACTCCCGGCTGGCGATGTCCAGGTGGTTGGTGGGCTCGTCCAGGATCAAAAAGTTGATCTCCTCGTCCATGAGCATGCAGAGCCTGAGGCGGCTCTGCTCCCCGCCGGAGAGGACGGACACGCTCTTGAACACGTCCTCCCCCCTAAAGTTGAAGGCCGCCAGCCGGTCCCGGGCGTCCTGGGTGGTAAAGCCCCGCTTGGCGTAGAGCATGGTATCCACCAGGTTCCGGGAGGGGTCGTCAAAGCGGATGATCTGTGGGAGGTAGGCGGTGCGGACCGAGGGGCCGTACTTGACGCGGCCGGCGTCCGGCTCCTCCTCCCCCATCAAAATTTTGATGAGGGTGGACTTCCCCGTGCCGTTGTCCCCCAGAAGGGCGATGCGCTCGCCCCCCTCCACCCGGAGGGTGACGCCCTGGAACAGCTGCCGGCCGCCGAAGGATTTGGAGATATCCTTCAGCACCAGCACCTCGTCGCCGAAGAACTCCGTCTCCCCGAACCGGGCGGTGAGGGCCCTGGCCTTGGTGGGCCGGGGGCCCTGGCTCTGGCGGATCCGCTCGATCCGCCGCTCCATGGAGATGGCCCGGCGGTATGTCTTGTCCATGCCGGAGTAGGCCCACACCCTCAGCTGCTCCGCCGATTTCTCCAGCTGCTCTATCTTGGCCTGCTCCTTCTCGTACTGGCGCATGCGCTCGATGTAGCGCCGCTCCTTCTCAATGGCGTAAAAGCTGTAGTTTCCGGCGTAGAACGCCGCCTTCCCGTCCTGGATCTCGATGACCCGGGTGATGGTCCGGTCCAGGAAGTACCGGTCGTGGCTGATGGCCACCACGGTGCCCTTGAAGCGGCGGACATAGTCCTCCAGCCACTCGGTGGCGTG
>CALWXD010000037.1 GCA_944385425.1 uncultured Oscillospiraceae bacterium
CTCGGAGACCTCCTTCAAAAGGGCCACCGTGGCCTCCGCGCCCTCCAGGGCGCTGCCGGAGTAGTCCGAGACATAGACGCACTCGCTGTGGAGGGCGGGGCGCAGCCGGTCGGCCCCGCCGTTTTCAGAGAAATACTGCAGCAGGTCCAGGTCCTCCTCCTCGCTGTGGAAGATCCCGCCGGCATAGGCCCCAATGGCGGGGTCGCCGGAGAGAATGCACAGGGCCGAGAGAGTGGACCCCACCTTCACCAGGTCCTTCTGCCCCTCGCTGACCATCTCCGCGGTGTGGCAGACCTCAATGTCGCCAAAGTGGGTCTCCACCGTGGCGCGGATGAAGGTGGTCATGGGCTCCATGCCCATGAAGGTCTCCCCTACCTTCACGTCCTTCACGATCCCCCGGATTTGGACGAAGTTCTCCTCCAGGTCGGTGGGGGGCGCCTGGGGGTCGTTTTTCAGCACATAGCCGCAGGAGAAGAGGCCCCCCTGGCTGAGGACCAGGTTCTCCCCGTCCCGTTTCTCCTTCTGGGCGGCCACATAGGCCGCCTCGTCGGGGAGGTAGTCCACCCACCGGGGGAAGGCGGCCATGTTGAGCCGGAGGGCCCGGCCGGGGCGGAAGGAGGGCAGCACGTCGGCGTTCACCAGCTCCACCACCGCCGCGCCGCCGCCGGGGCCGGTGACGATGAGGCGGCGCTTCATGCTGTCATAGCCCGGGGGGGTGATGTCCTGGGCGATGGCGCAGTCCCACACGCACTCGGAGGCGGCGTGGGTGTCAAGGCCCAGAAGCTCCGACTCCCCGGTGTCGTAGTTCATGGCCGTGCGGACGATGACCTGGGCGTCCCCCATGCGGTACTGGAAGTAGTTGCCGCCGTAGCCGCGGACCTTCTCCCCCTCCACCGCCGCCAGGGACGC
The DNA here is from genome assembly GCA_944385425.1 of uncultured Oscillospiraceae bacterium. Taxonomy (GTDB): domain Bacteria; phylum Bacillota; class Clostridia; order Oscillospirales; family Oscillospiraceae; genus CAJFPI01. The sequence continues at coordinate 910 of CALWXD010000037.1, forward strand.
CAGGCGCAGCGCGTCCTCCGGCTTTGCCACCAGGTCTTCCAGCGCGAAATGTTCAAAGGCAGTCGCCATGGCTGTTCTCCTCCCAACGCGGACAGCCTGTCCGCTCAGATTTCATAGTCCACCGCCACCCGGTCCAGCCGGATGGACTGGCACAGCTGGCTCACCGCCACATGGCGGGGGTCGGTCTTGTAGGTCTCCAGGTCCTCCATGGAGTCGAAGGCGGAGACCAGAACGGCGCTGTAGGTGCCGCCGCCGGCGCAGTCCACCCCCACCTCCTGCTGACGGATCTGGGGGATGACGCCGTAGAGCCCCCGCAGCTTTTCCACAAACGTCATCATCTCTTTTTCTGTGCCGGGCTTGAATTTCCACATGACAATGTGTTTAATCATACCGTACGCTCCCTTTTGAAGGTTTTTCCCCGCAGCCCTGCCGCGGCCGCCTGCCGGCCGCCCCGCCGGCTCCCGGGGAAGGTGTCAATTTACTACATTATAACGGAGCCCATGGGAAAAATCAACTGGCAGACGCAGCCTCGGCCCCTTTCCCGGAGCGCCGGGCGTGGGGAAGGGGGGCGCCGGTCCCGCCTGCGGAAAAATCGGGGGAGGAAGGGAACCTGCCCTGCCGGCGGGACGTATATAGGGGTGAAGGGCCGAAAAGGGGGGAGAAGGGTGCTGGATCGGTATATCGAGGACTACGGGCCGCGGCTGTATGGGCTGTGCCTGACGCTGTGCAAAAACCGGTATGACGCCGACGACCTCTACCAGGAGACCTGGCTGCGGGCCGTGGCGGCCTTTCCCCGCTACGACCCGGCCCAGCCCTTCTCCCCCTGGCTGACCCGGATCTGCGTCAACCGCTACCGGGACGTGCTCCGCCGCCGGCGGCGGAGCGCGGAGACCGACGCCTTCTCCACCGCGGAGGAGAAGGAGCGGGCCATGGAGAGCGCCGCGGCGGAGATGCCGGAGGACCTGTCCCACGTCCGGGAGGCGGTGGACGCGCTGCCGGAAAAGCTGCGCCTGGCGGTGATCTGCCACTACTTCTACGACATGGACCTTGCGATGACGGCAAAGGCCCTGGGCGTCCCCGTGGGGACGGTGAAGTCCCGGCTCAGCCGGGCAAGAGAGCGGTTGAAGGAGGTGCTGCGGGATGAAGAACCCCTATAATTTCTCCCCCGCGCCGCCGCCCCGGCTCACGGAGCGGATGCTGCGGGAGGAGCTGGAGCGGCGCCGGCAGCGGCGGCAGCTGGTGCTGCTGGAGGCGGCGGCGGTGGCCTGGACGCTGTGCGCGGCCCTGCTGGGCCTTGCCCTGTACCCCTACGAACCCCGGCTGGCCGTCCCCTGCCTTCTGGCGGCGGTGACGGCTGTGGCGGGCGGCGCCGCGGTGAAGGTGGCGCTATATCGAAAGAGAGAGGAGCTGGATCGTTTATGCTTATAACCATGCAGGCGGCGCTGCTTTTGGCGGTCTACGCCGCGCTGTTTCTGGGCATCCCCCTGTTGATCGGCGTCTATGTCTATCGGGACGCCAGGGCCCGGGAGATGCCGGCGGCCCTGTGGGCCGTGGTGGCGGCCCTGTGCCCGGCCTTTATCGGCCTTGTGGTCTATCTTTTGGCCCGGACGGGCCGCTCCGCCCTCCGCTGCCCCGGCTGCGGCGGGCCGGTACAGGAGAGCTTTGGCGTCTGCCCCAGGTGCGGCGCGCCGCTGAAGGACCGGTGCCAAAAGTGCGGCTTTGCCCTGGAGCGGGATTGGACCGTGTGCCCCAGCTGCGGCCAGCCCATCCCGGGGGAGGGGCGGCAGGCCGTCCCGCCGGTCCGGCGGGGCGACAGGGGCCTCACCTGGATGCTGGCGGTGGTCATCGCCATCCCCGTGCTGCTGCTGGCGGTGGTGCTGCTGTCTCTGGTGAGTTTCCAGGGTGTGGCCG
>CALWXD010000038.1 GCA_944385425.1 uncultured Oscillospiraceae bacterium
CAACAGAGCGACGCCCTGGAGGGGCGGCTGGGCGCCCTGCTCTTTGACGGGGCGGGCAGAGCGGTGGGCTTTGTCCCCGGAGAGGGGGAGACCCGGGATGTGACCATCGGGAGCGCCACCGCCTCCACCCTCACCGCCTCCAACGGCTCCAGCTACCGGATCTCCTCCGGGGCGGTGGTCCTCTCCGGCAGTGAGACCTATGACTACAGCACCAGCGGCTACCTCCAGCTCAACAGCCACCCCGGCACCACCGTCCGCCTCTTTGCCGACGACAGCGGGGCCATCCGCTACCTCTACCTGTCCGGCGGCACCACCAGCGCCTCCCAGGCCGCCGTGGCGGACACCTCCTCCGCCGCCAGCTCCCTGGCCCGGGCCTTGGGCATCTCCGGCCGCTCCTACGCCATCACCAAGAACGGGGCCACCGCCTCCAGCGGGGACCTGGCGGAGTACGACGTGGCCTACTACGACGCGGCTACGGGGACCATGCGGGCCTCCGACTACAAGGTCACCGGCTATATCTCCGCCGCCAGCCCCAACGTCACCGCCGCCGAGACCATCACCGTGGCGGGCTGTGAGTTCCCGGTGCTGGAGTCGGCCTGGGAGAGCCTGGCGGGCTTCCGGATCGGGGACAGCGTCACCCTGCTGCTCACCGACGACGGCAAGGTGGCCGGGGCCTGCACCCCCAAGGAGGCCCGGGCCGACATGGTGGGCATCCTGTCGGAGGACGGCCGGAGCGTCACCCTCTGCGACAGCGGCGTCACCATCACCGCCTCCACGATCGACTACGAGGAGGATATGCTGGGGAGCCTGGTGCGGGTGAGCAGCTCCAGCAGCGCGACCCTCCGGTGCACCGCCCCCTCCTCCAAGGCAAGGCACGACGTGGACCTGGCGGAGAACACCTTCGGCAGCCTGGAGCTTGCCCCCGCCTGCCGGATCTACGAGTGGGCCGGCTCCGGCTTTGTCTACGACCTGGAGGGGAACCGGGGCTCCGCCTCCGCCGACTTCTCCTCCATCGACTGGATGGATACCATCTCCTCCGGCTCCGTCTCCTACTACCGGACCAACAGCGCCGGGCAGGTGGATCTGATCCTGCTGGACAGCGTCACCGGCGGCTGCTATGACTACGGGAGGCTCACCCGGTACACGGACGCGGAGGGCATCAGCGGCGGCTCCCTCAACGGCCAGGCCATCTACAACGACGCCGCCACCCTCACCAATGCCGCCGGCACCACGGAGAAGTACCTCTACACCGCCTCCGGGCAGAACCGCTACGCGGGCATCGCCCTGGGCCAGAGCGCCACGGGGAGCCTGCGGATCGCGGCGGTCCAGACGCTGACCTCCGCCAAGGCGGAGGCGGGGGACTTCTTCCTCCAGGACGGGGACTGGTATGTGGAGAGCGGCCGCCAGGAGTACCGGGTGTCCGACCAGGTGCAGATCCACCTGACCGACGCCAAGCTCTGGCTGGTGGGGGCCAGCGGCCTGGAGAGCATCCTGGCCGACGGCTACACCCTGACCCTCTACTATGACCGCCCCGCCAGCCAGGGCGGGCAGATCCGGGTCATCACGGCCCAATAACCGGGCGGCCTTCCTCCAGCCCAGCTTCCCCGCCGCCCTGCCGGGCGGAATGAAGGGGAGGCGGCGCGTCCCATCCTCCGGCTGGAGGGATCCCAGAACAAAAGCTGCCCCGCGGCCATTGGCCGCGGGGCAGCTTTTCCATATAGGGCGTACCCCCGAGGGGGGCCGGGAAAGAACTGGGGGAGGGAAGAGGCTTAGACAGGGGGGAGGAGGCGCTCCAGCGTCCTCGCGAGGGCGTCGAAGTCGATGGGCTTGGAGATGTGGGCGTCCATCCCCGCCGCCGCGGTGGCGGACACATCCTCGGCGAAGGCGTTGGCCGTCACCGCGAGGATGGGGGTGGACTTGGCGTCCGGCCGGTTTAGGGCCCGGATGGCCCGGGCGGCCCCGCAGCCGTCCAGCCGCGGCATCTGCATATCCATCAGCACCGCGTCGAAGGAAAAGGGCTCCGCCGCCTGGAACCGCTCCACCGCCTCCGCCCCGTCCCACGCCTGGGTCACTTGGACGCCCTGGGCGGAGAGCAGCTCGGTGGTGATCTCCATGTTGATCTCGTTGTCCTCCGCCAGCAGCAGGCGCAGCCCCTTCAAGGAGAAGGGGGGACGCTCCGGCCGGTCCGGGGCGGCCGGGGCCTCCTGGCCCGCCGCCAGGGGGAGAACCACTGTAAAGGCGCTGCCCTGGCCGGGGGCGCTCTCCACATGGATTTCGCCGTCCATCTGGGCCACCAGGCTCTTGGTAATGGACATGCCAAGGCCGGTGCCGGATGCCTGCCGGTCGCTGAAGCGCAGCTCCCGGGCGTAAGGTTCGAAAACCCGCTCCAGAAACTCCGGGGACATGCCGATCCCCGTGTCAGCCACCGTGAACTGGTATTTGGCGTAGTCCCCGCCGTCCAGCTGCCGGACCGACAGGGTAATTGTCCCGCCGGCGGGGGTAAACTTGAAGGCGTTGGACAGCAGGTTGTTTAAGATCTGCTGGATCCGAAAGGCGTCTCCCAGCAGGGAAGTGGTTCCCGCCTGGAAATCCTCCTTTAGGGTTTTCCCCTCCCGCTCCGCCTGGACCCGGAAGGAGGCCACGCACTCCTCCACACACGCCCGCAGGTCAAACTGCCGGTGTTCCAAGTGGAGCTGCCCGTGCTCCATGCGGGCCATCTCTAAGATGTCGTTGATGAGCCCCAGGAGATACCGGCCGGAGGAATCCACCCGGTCCAGATACGCTCCCAGCTTGCCCGGTTCGCCTAAGTGCCGCCGGGCCAGCTCGCTGGAGCCCAGGATGGCGTTGAGGGGGGTGCGCATGTCGTGGGACATGCTGCGGAAGAAGGCCTGCTTGGACGCCTCGTTCTGCCGGGCCAGCTGGAGGGACTCCTCCAGCAGCTTACGCTCCTGCAGCTGCCGCTGTTTCTCCCCCTCCACCTCCCGAAAGCAGAGGACCACCTCCTCCGGGGCCAGGGAGGCGTCGAACAGGATCCGGACGCTGACCCAGCGGTATTCCTCCCCGAAGCGGCGCAGGAACTCCCCGCCAAAATCCCGCACCCGCCGGCGGACCAGCTGGCGGATGTTCTCACAGGAGAAGCTCTCGGTGAAGTCCCGGAAGGCCTCCGCCTCCACCACCTCGCCGGCGGTGCGCAGCAGCGCGGCGTAGGGGCCGGCGGGGGGGATACGGTCTCTGACATAGTCCGAGCCCTTGATCATCTCATAGGTCTCCCGCTCGTAATCCACCCGGTACAGGGCATAGTAGGTGTTGCCCAGCACCTGGACCGTCTCGTCCGCCCGCCGGGCCCGGCGGTTCAGCCGCTGTTCCCGAAGGGCCAGCGCCGTCACCACCAGGAACGAGACCCCGAACATCAGCAGCAGGGGCCAGATCAGCCCCCGCAGCCCGCCCAGGATCCTGGCGTAGGGCACCGTGACGATGCAGTACCAGCCGTTGTCCATCCGGGTGTAGTAGATCCCCCGGGCCTGGCCGTTCAGATCCCGGATGACCGGGTCCTCGTCCAGCGCCCCGCTCTGGATCTGACCCACCAGCCAGGTCAAGTAGTCTTGCAGCTCCTCCCGGGACAGCTCCACGCCGGTCTCCTGGTAGATGAGGGTGCCCGACCCGTCGCAGAGGAAGAAGGAGTCCTCCTCCGTGAGATCCGCCGTGTCAAAGCGCAGGTGCTCCGGCAGGATGTCGAAGGCCATGACGCCCGCGCCGTCCTCGAAGCTCTGGGCGGCGGTGACCACCGGCCGATTATAGACGGCGTCGGTGTACACCTGGGTGAACGCCACCTGGCCCCCCGCCGCCAGGGCCTGGGTGTACCAGGGGGCGGCGGCGTAGTCATAGGAGGCGTCCCCCTCCCAGGGCTGGGCGGACAGGATCTCCCCGTCCAGCACCACATAGGGGTCCACCACCCCGTCCCCCAGCACGGTGTCCACCCGCTGGAAATACATGTCCAAAAACGCCAGGATCTCCTCCCGGCTCTCGCCGTCCTCCAGGCGCTTCTCCAGGGCGGAGGTGCCGAAGGTCAGCAGCGTCTCATATACGTTCAGATTGCCCTGCTCCTCCGCGGCGCAGCTGCGGGAGAAGGCGGTGGCCGCCTCCCGGGCGTTGCGCAGCAGAGTAGAGCGCAGCAGCAGGATCCCCGCCGCGGCCAGCACGGCCAGGGCCGCGAACATGCACAGGGGCAGGCGCATGTGGGCCAGCAGCTGCCGCCAGCCGGCCCGTTTTTTAGCGCGCTCCATCTGCGCCCTCCCCAATGGCGGCCGTCACCGCCGAGTAGGCGGGGGCAATCTCCTCCATCAGCGCCCTGGCCTCCGCCAGGCCGCCCTGCCGCAAGGCGGCCACCTGGCGGGTGAAAAGGTCGTACAGTACCGCCATAGACAGGTTTCCGCAGACCCCCTTTAAGGCGTGGGACGCGGCTGCCGCCCCCTCCAAATCGCCCGCCTCCAGGGCGGAACGGAGGGCCGGGTAGTTCCGGTCCTCCAGGAATTTCCCCAGCAGCCGCTCCAGCAGGGCTTCGCTGCCCATCATCCGCTCCAGGGCTTGGTCCACCTGGATCCCCGCGGCCGTCAGCCGCGCTTTGCGTTCCCCGTTCACGCAGGGTCCTCCTTTTTATACATGTTGGACAGCTCCTCCTCCACGGAGAAAAAGGCGTCCAACAGCTTGGGGTTAAACACGCCGCATTCCCCGTCCCGGATCATCTCCAGCACCCGCTGGCGGGGGAAAGCGTCCTTGTAGACCCGCTTGCAGCTCAAAGCGTCATACACGTCCGCCAGGGACACCACCTGGGCCCAGACGGAGATCTCCTCCCCCTTCAGCCCGTCGGGATAGCCCCGGCCGTCCCACCGCTCGTGGTGGTGCCGGGCGATGTCCACCGCGTAGCGGTAGGAGACGTGCTGGTGCAGCTGGGGGATCCGGTCCAGCAGCGCCGCGCCCTGGACGGTGTGCTCTTTCATGATGGCAAACTCCTCCGGCGTTAGGCGGCCGGGCTTGTTGAGGATGGCGTCGGGCACGGCGATCTTGCCCACGTCGTGGAGGATGGAGGCCAGGGCAACCTCCTCCGGCTCGCCGGGCTTCAGCCCCGCCCCCAGCTGGGTTTGGGAGAGCATGCACTTGGTGATGTCGTGGATGCGCCGGACGTGGCCGCCGGACTCCTCGCTGCGAAACTCGATGGCGGTGGCCAGGGCCTCCACCATGCCCATATTGAGCTGGATGATCTGGCCGGCCTGTTCCAAAAGCCGCTGCTGCTGGCTGACCACGGTCTGGCTCAGCTGGCGCCGGGCCTTATACAGCTCGATCACCGACTGCACCCGCCGCAGCACCACATAGGGCACCACCGGCTTTGTGATCACATCCATCACGCCAAGGCCATAGGCCTCTTTCAAGACACTGTCGCTGGCCTCGGCGGTGATGAGGAATACCGGCAGCTGCTCCAGCGCCCCCTCCCGGTGGAGCCGCCGCAGCACCTCCAGCCCGTCCATCTCCGGCATCACCACATCCAGCAACACTGCGCAGAGGCGCTCCGGGCCGGTTAGGATCTCCTCCAGGCCGGCCCGGCCGTTTTCCGCCTCCTTGATCTGGTAGAAGGGGGAGAAGATCTCCTCCAGGATGGCCCGGTTGATGGCGTCGTCGTCAATGATGAGGAGGGTTTCCCCCGGTTTATATGGTTTCATCCAACGCTCCTTCCCGTGGTAGGTCCCGTGGCGCATGGGGGGAAGCGGCTTCCCCCAGGATGCGGCTTTTCGCCTCTTCCGCCGGCAGCGGGACAAAGAAGCGGAAGCCCTGGAACACGTCGCAGTGGAGGGATTGCAGCACTTCGATCTGCCGCTCCTCCTCCACGCCCTCGGCCAGGATGGTCAGCCCCATGCGGTGGCCGGTTTCCACCAGGGCGTTCAAAATAATCCGCCCCTGCTTGGTCCACATGTTGTCCACCAGCTCCTTATCCAGCTTCAGCCCGTCCATGGGGTAGGCCTGCAGGTCGTGGAAAGAGGAGAAGCCCATGCCGAAGTCGTCAAAGATCACCCGCACGCCAAATTCCCGCAGCGCCAGGATGTTTTGCAGCATCTGCTCCGCCGCCTGCCGGCCGATCTCCTGGCTTTCCGTCACCTCCAGGATCAGCAGTTTCCGGGTGAAGGAGTACCTGCCGATGATTTGGAGGCACTGCTCCACAAAGTCGGCGGCGGAGAAAGTGGTGCGGGCGAAATTGCAGGAGATGAAGAAATTTTTCACCTGCAGCCGGTCCAGCTCCTCCAAAAAGGCGCAGGTCTTTTCCAGCCCGTAGAGGTCCAGCGAGCGGATCCGCCCGGCCTCCTCCAACAGGGGGATATAGCGCCCCGGGCTTAAAAAACCGAAGCGGGGGTGCTTCCAGCGGGAGAGCGCCTCCCCACCCACCACCCGGAAGGTGGCGGCGTCAACAAAGAATTGCAGGTACAGCAGGAATTCTTCCCGCTGCAGCCCTTTTTCAAAATCCGCCAACAGCTGCCATCGCTCCTGGGAGGCGCGGTCCAGCTGGGGCTGCCACAGCTGGCAGCCCGCCCCGCTGCGGCTGGCGGCGAGGGCACACTGGCCGGCGTGGAACAGCGCCTGGCGGAAGTTGAGGTAGGCCGTCTCCAGCGGGCAGATGCCCACAGAGGCGCCCCAGATGCCAAGGGCGCTGCCGCCGAAGGAGAAAGCGTGGACCTCTTTGAGGATCTCCTCCGCCCAGCGCGCCGCCCCCTCCTCGCTGGGGAACTGCTTTAAGGCCACAAGGCGCCCGTCCCCTAATTGGGCAGCGGTATCGCCCGGCCCGGCCGCCTCCTTCAAAAGGCCGGAGGCGTGGAGCAGCAGGCTGTTGGCCAGGTCCTGCCCCCGCAGGTACCCGACACGCTCCAGATTGAGGCGGAGGCAGATAAGATAGTAGAATTTCCGCTTTTGATCCCGCTCCAGCCGGGAGAAGGCATCCTCCAGGGCGGCCTGGGTTCCAAGGCCCGTCTCCGGGTCGAGCAGGCGGAGACGGGCCTGCCGCTTCCGCTCCTGCCGCAGGCGGTATATCGTACAGGCCAGCGCCGCCGCCAGCAGCAAAAAGGCGATGGCGGCGCCCCAGGCCGCCAGGGGGAGCTGCTGGGAAGGGGGTTCCCCGGCGGCCTCGATAAGGGAGCCGGTCCACTGCCCCTGGGAGGTCCGGGCAGCGTAGTCCCTTAAGTCGGATTGGAAGCGGCCCGGGGCTACCTGGGCGACGTGGAGCAGGTAGGGGACCTCCTCCCCGTCCGCCTCCGCGGAAAATAGGAGGACGGGCTCCCCCGCCGTATGGGCGTACCGCTCCCCCGCCAGGCAGCCGGAGATGAGGTCCACCTGCTGGTTGTCCGCCCAGTGGGCACGGCGGTCCTCCTTGCCGGGCTGAAAGTAGCGCAGGTCATACCCGTATTCCTGGGCAAATTCCGCCAGGAAAGCGGGGATCGCCCCCTGGTAGGTCTGGCTCTCCGGGTCATAATACTCCAGAGGATACAGGTCCGGATTCCCGGCTACATAGATGATCCTGTTGTCCGTGCTCAAAAGATGCGCCCCATTTCTTATTGGAACAAGGTCAAATTCCCCGTGGGCGCCGCTTCATCCAGCGCCTGCACCTGCCGCTCCAGCTCCTCGGCCTGCCGCTCGATCCCCTCCAAGGCGCCGCGGATGGCCTCCCGCAGCGCGGCAACCTCCCCGCGGTAGCGCTCCAGCTCCGCCAGCTCCGCCTCCAGCGTCTGCCGGATGGTCTCACGGGCAGCCTCCTCCCGGGCCCGGGTCTCCGCCCGTTCCGCCTCCGCCTGGACCTGGCTCTCCGCCCGCAGGGCGTCCGCGCTGGCCCTGGCGTCCACGATGGCCTTGGCGATCTGGTCCTGCCGGCCCTTAAACTGGTCCAGCTCCTCCCGCAGGGCGCGGTTTTCCTCCTCCAGGCCGCGGGCGCGCTCCTGCGCCTGGTGGACAGCCCGGTCCATCTGGGCGTCCTTCTCCAGCAGCTTTTGGGAGAAAGTCCCCTCCAGCTCGCTGATATATTGCAGGACCAGCTCCTTTTTATAGCCCCAGAGCCCCTTTTTCAAGTCTTCCAGCTGCATAACGCACCTCCGATTTGCTCTTGTCTACTTGATTTGTATTTTTTGCCGCTCGATCTTTCCCCATGTGTGCTTCTTTTTCCGGTACCCGATCAGCGCGGTCATCCGCACCCAAGCCATCACAAACCGCAGGAACGTCACCTCAATGACGCACAGGCCCACCGCCTTGAGAATGTCGGACAGGTAGAGCTTCAAATCGACGGTGTGGACCCGGGCAAAGAAGGCGGTCAAGGATAGGATGGCGGCATAGACCACATAGATCCCAAAGAAGAGGATCATAAACGGGACGTTGATCAGCTCCACGGCAAAGGCCAGCAGCGTGGTAAGCACGCCGAAAACCTCGATATAGGGGGAGAAAAGTTCATAGAAGAGGAAATAGAAGTAGGAGATGAAGCTCACCGCGCCGTACTTGGGGTTGGCCAGGATGTTGCGGTGCTTCATCATGCTCTGGAAAAGGCCGATATGCCACCGCTTCCGCTGCCGGCACAGGTCCCGCAGCCGCTCCGGCACCTGGGTCCAGCAGATGGCGTCGGTCACATAGCGGATGCGGTAGGGGCGCTGGCTCTCCCGGCAGTAGACATGGAGCTTTACCGCCAGCTCCATGTCCTCCCCCATGGTGTCCTTGTCATAGCCGCCGGCAGCGATGACGACGCTCTTCAAAAACAGGCCGAAGGCCCCGGAGATGATGATGTTGCCGTTGAAGCGGTCGAAGAGGATCCGGGAGGCCAGGAAGGACCGGTCGTACTCCAGCACCTGCATGCAGGCCAGGAGTTTGCGGGGCATCCGGTAGCGCACGACCCGGCCGTTTGCGATCTCCGCCCCGTTGCAGGGCCGCACCGAGCCGCCCACCGCCACCACGGTGGGATCCTCCAGCACGGGGCGGGCGATCTTCTCCAGGGAGTCGTGCTGCAGGACAGAGTCGGCGTCGATGCAGAGGAAGTAGGGGTAGTTTGCCACGTTGATGCCCATGTTCAAAGCGTCCGCCTTGCCCCCCTTCTTCTTCCGCACCAGCGTGATGGGGACCTTCCACGCCCTGGTCTCATAGACCTCCTCCTCCGCCTGGCAGGGGACGCGGCGCTGGATGGGGCGGTCGATGCGCCACATGTGGAAGGCGTCCTTCAGCACCTGGGCGGTGTTGTCGGTGGAGCCGTCGTCCACCACCACGATCTCGTAGAGCTTATAGTCCAGCGCCAGCAGGGATTTTACCGTCGATTCAATGGTGACCTCCTCGTTGTGGGCCGGCACCAGGATGGATACGGGCACATAGTAGTCGTTGCCCAGCTCGTTTTTCAGCTGGTTGCGCCGCCTGGCGGCGTAGAGCTCCGAGGAGCCCACCGTGACGGACAAAAAGAGGAAGCTGGAGTAGCCCACCATGTACAAAATGAAGAAACACTCCACGCACAGGAGGAAAAATTGAATAAAATCTCTCATACGGCGGCGCCTACCCTTTCTTGGCGCGGCGGAGCCTGGGCGGCGGCCGCCCGCTCCTCCAGGCGCCTGGTCTCCAACCGGTAATTCAGCATCTCCCGGGCGTACCGGTCCTCGCCGGACAGGATCTGGAACAGCGCCTCGTAGGACAGGCCGTGGGCCTCCAGGCTGGAGGAGGCGTTGTAGCGGATGTACCAATTGGGGCTGTACATGGCCTGTATCAGCGCGTCTACCACCTCCTGCCCGGGATACCGGGCCAGGGCGGAGGCGCTGATGGCGGCGTACTCCCAGCGCAGCGGGTCTTTATCCGTAACAAAGCGCAGCAGGATCTCCTCCACGGAGGGGTCCGGATAGCGCCCGAAATAGCGGATGGCGGCAAAACGCAGCTCCTTGTCCCGGCCGGGGTCCCGCAGGATCTCGGCCATGGGCTGGCCGTAGGCGCCGCTGCGAAAGCGGATATAGTCCAGGACGGCCCGCTGGATCTGGAGAGAAAAATGGTCAAGCTGCCCCAGGATGCGCCGGATCAGCGCCTCCGCATCCCCGGTGTAGGTGAGAAGCGCCTCGGTGACGACTTTTGGATGGAGCTGGACGTTCGCCTCCCGCCCCAGTTCCAGCAGCGACTGCGTCAAGATCTCGGGGTTGGCAAAGCTGCACAGCGCCTTTAGGGCGTTGACCTTGCAGTACAGGCTGTCCTTCTTCAGATAGGAGAGGACCGCCTGCTGGATCTGGTCCATCTCCATGTGGCGCTGGAGGCGGTGCCGCGCCAGGAAATGGCAAAAATAGGCCGCCTGGGTATCCTCCCGCTTCCAGTAGACCGTGGCCAGGTATAAAAACACCGGCTGGATCTGCCGGATATACGTTTGGAAGGCCCGGTCCTGTCCGTCCTGCTCATCCAAAAAGCGGTCAAAGGCCAGAAGGTAGCTGACGCGGGAGAGGCGGCGGCGCAGCCAGGTCAGATGCTTGACCTGGATTGACTGGGCATTCTGCCCAGTCAAATCGTTCTGTATGCCGCGCAGCTGGGCCTCCACACGGCGGCGGAGCACGGCCATCCGGCGCATCATCCGGCGTTGGCCCGCCCGAAGGTGCAGGCTGTAGAGCAGGTTGAATACCAGCATGCTGATACAGACCAGGCCGTAGCCATATAGCAGTACCTCCGCGCCCACAGCGCACCTCCTTTCTGAAAATCGGCCGGCGGCTCTACCCGTCCAGCCCCGCCCAGTAGTCCTGGAGGATGTAGTAGGACCGTTTCAGCCGCTCGTGGTAGGTCACGTCCCAGCCCCAGCCCTCCAGGGGGAAGGCGGCCATGGGGATCCGGTACTCGTTCCCCTCCCCCCAGCTGAAACCCACCCACATCTCGTCGATATGGAGGTACTCCACGCCGTAGTGCTCATAGTAGTCGTCGTGGATCATCATCTCCGAGGGGTTGGCGAAGTTCAAAAGCTGCCAGGGGATACGGATCTCCACCCCGTCCCCGGTAAACATATAGTCCGCCAGGGAGTCGAAGTCCGCCGCCTCGGGGTTTGCGTTGCCGTAGCGGAGCTTGCCGGTCTCATAGACCTCCGCGCTGGCCTCCCAGTTTCCCGTCAGCAGCGGCGTGGCGGTCTGGAGCATCAGATCGATATACTGAAACTCCGGTGTATCCGGGGCGGGGACGTCCAGATAGGGGTCCTGGTCCTCCGTCTCGTGCATGAACATGGCCCGCAGGACTTCATACCGTTTCTGCACCACCACCCGGCTGTTGTCCCTGCCGTCGATGCGGATGACAAAGTCGCAGGGCCGCTCAAAGGTTAGGCCGTAGTTCTCGCAGTAGGTGCTGCCGGTCTTGGGGGTGGTGTCGATGGGGATGTAGAGGGGCTCCGCCTCCGGGTCAACCCCTGAGACATAAAAGTAGAGGAACTTCTCGTCGTACTTCATGGAGAGGGCACCCTGGTCCGTCTCCAGCACCACATCCTCCTCTGTCCACTCGGAGGCGTCCCCGTCCACATAGCAGACGCTCTCCTCCTCCCCGGGGTCGAAGGTCAAAAGGCCGAAGTACTGCTCGTTGGTCTGGTAGTCGCTCCAGTAGGGGGTGTTGTCCAGGTCCACGGCGTGCATGGTGTTCCAGGTGCGCTTGAACCACTCGTCCTGCCAGGTGAACGCGCAGCTGCCGGCGCTGCCGGCG
>CALWXD010000039.1 GCA_944385425.1 uncultured Oscillospiraceae bacterium
ATCACCCTCAGCGACGCCCTGGCCTTTGCCAACACCATGGACCTCATTGTGGACGAGAACCATGTGGTCCGGGGCGTGGAGGTCAGCCAGTAGCGCACCCCTATCCCCGCAAAGAGCGCCCCGGGACTTTTGTCCCGGGGCGCTTGATTTTCAAAAAAGCTGACGCTTTTTTGAAAACGGGATGCAGCCTGCTGCGCGCAGGATTTGTCCGCTGACAGCGGACAAATCTCACACTTACAGGCTGAGATGTGTTTTCGGCCAGGCGCATGTCCCGGCCGAAAACCAGGTTCATCTTTTTCGCGGCGTGCGCTCCGCGAACTCTGCGAGGCTCTCCTCCACGGAAGGTCTTTGACAGCCAGCGCCCCGGGACTTTCGTCCCGGGGCGCTTACTCTTTTGGTTCGGTTGTTTTTAGAGGGTATCCGTGAACCGGCGGAAGGCGGCGCGGCCCGCCTCGCCGCACTTGAACACCCCCGCGTGCTCCAGACCTCTGGCAAAGGTCAGCCCTGTCTCCCGCTGGAGGATAGGCCATACGCTCTCCGCCGTGAGCTCCTTCCCATACCGGCCGCGGATCTCCTCGGCCCAGGGGGCGTGGGGGGCTGTCAGGGGATCGGCGGAGAGATCCCCGCCATTCAGGAGCTTTTCCTCCACCGCCGCCAGCTCCCGCTTGAGCCGAGGCGGCAGGATGGCAAGGCCCATCACCTCGATGAGGCCAATGGTCTCCCGCTTGATGTGATGGATCTCCTGGTGGGGGTGGTAGAGGCCCAGGGGGTGCTCCGGGGTGGTCAGATTGTTCCGCAGGCACAGGTCCAGCTCATAGTCCGCCCCCCGCAGCCGGGCGATGGGTGTGATGGTGTTGTGGGGCTCCCCCTCCGTCTCGGCCCAGATTTGGGCCGAGCTGTCGCTGTACCCCCGCCAGGCGGCCAGGATGTGGTCGGCCAGGGAGGCCACCTCCTCCCGGTCCGCCCCCCGCAGCCGGATCACCGACAGCGGCCAGTGAATCACCGACGCCGCCACGCCCGGCCAGCCGGGGACGGCGAAGGCGTAGTCCGCCCCCGCCCGCTCCATGGGGAAGACGTACCGCCCGCCCTGGAAGTGGTCGTGGGTCTGGATGGAGCCGCCCACGATGGGCAGGTCCGCGTTGCTGCCCATGAAGTAGTGGGGGAACTGCTCCACAAAGTGCAGCAGGCGCCGGAAGGTCAAGGGGGTGATCTCCATGGGCCGGTGCTCCCGGCTGAGGAGGATGCAGTGCTCGTTGAAATAGACATAGGGGGAGTACTGGAAGTACCACTCCTCCCCCGCCACCGTCAGCGGGATCACCCGGTGGTTCTGCCGGGCGGGGTGGTCCATCCTGCCGGCGTACCCCTCATTCTCCGGGCACAGGGCGCACAGGGGGTAGCTGGTGTTTACCGCGTGGCGCAGGGCCGCCACGGCCCTGGGGTCCTTCTCGGGCTTGGAGAGGTTGATCGAGATGTGGATTTCCCCGTAGTCCGTGTCCACCGTCCACCGCAGGTCCCGGGCGATCCGGTCCCGGCGGATGTAGTTGGTGTCGCCGCTGAAGGCGTAGAACCAGTCGGTGGCCCGCTGGGGGTCCTGCTGCCGCAGCTGGGCAAAGCGGCGGCGCACCTGGCTGGGCCGGGGGGTGAGGACCCCCATGAGCCGGGTGTCGAAGAGGTCCCGGCTCACCTGGTCCGCCCCGCAGACGCCCCGGCTCACCGCATCGTCGGTGAGGGCCTCCAGCAGCTGGGCCAGGGTCCGCTCCGCCCCCGGCGCCTCCCGGGCGTAGTCCGGCCGCCCCAGCGCGTCCAGCAGGGCGTTGCGCGCCCAGACCTCGTCCTCCGGCTCGATGAGGTCCCGGTCCACAGCGTAGCGCAGCAGCTGATCAATCACAGCGTTCATGGTCTTCCTCCTTCTTCGGGCGCCCCTCAGGCGATTAGGGTGCACGCGCCGGTGTTGCGGAAGGTGAGGACGTGGCAGTTCCCCTTCCCCGCCACCCGCTCCATCCCGGCGGTAAAGGCCTCCAACCGCCCCAGGGGGACGAAGGCCTGGATGGTCCCGGCAAAGCCGCCGCCGTGGACCCGGCAGGCCCCCTGGCCCTCCAGCAGCTCCTGGGCCACCGCCAGCAGCACCCCCAGCTCCTGGTGGCGGGGGTCGTGGTAGGTGCAGATGTTCTGCAGATACATCCAGGAGGAGCGGCCGGAGCGGTTGACCAGGCGCAAAAACGACGCCATGTCCCGCCGCCGCACCGCCTCCAGCTCCTGGACCACAATTTCGTTTTCCCGGTAGAAGTGGATGGCCCGCAGCACCGCCCGGTCGCCGCACCGCTCCCGCACGGCGGCGATGCCTCTGAAGAATTCCTCCTCCGGCACCTGGGAGAGGTAGCGCCTGTCAAAGCACTGGGCCACCGCCTCCATTTCCCGCGGGATGGCGGCGTACTCCGTGTGGAGCCCCGCGTGGCTGACGCCGCTGTCCACGATGCACAGGGCGTACCCCGCCGCCTGGAGGTCAAAGGCCACCTGCTCCACCGCCGGCTGGTCCCGCTGGGGGAAGGAGACGGCGATGACGCCCCCCATGGCGCAGGCCATCTGGTCGATGAGGCCGCAGGGCTTGCCGTAGTAGGCGTTTTCCGCGTACTGGGCGGTCTGGGCCAGGTCCGCCGGGGAGAGGGCGCCGCCGCAGAAGAGGTGGCTGACCATGGCCGCCGTCAGCACCTCAAAGGTGGCCGAGGAGCTGAGGCCGCTGCCTCGGAGCACCTCGGTGGTGGTGTAGGCGTCAAAGCCCCCCACCGGGTACCCCATGCCGGCGATCCGGGCGGCCACCCCCCGCACCAGGGCGGGGGAGTGGCCCAGCTCCCCCGCCACGGGGGAGAGGGTATCCAGGGAGATCTCGCAGGGCTGGTGGTGCTGGGACTGGATGCGGATGGTCTTCCCCCCGGTGGGGCTGGCGCAGGCGATGGTGTCCAGGTTCACCCCCGCCGCCAGGCCCCGGCCCTGCTGGTGGTCGGTGTGGTTGCCGCCGATCTCCGTCCGGCCGGGGGAGGAGTAAAAGCACACCGGCGTGTCCCCGCCGGCGCCGAAATGGTCACAAAAGCCGCGCAGCAGCGCCAGCAGCCGTCCCGAAGCCCGGGCGGCGTCAGCGCCGTATACGCGGCTGAGCTCCTGATGAAATGCCCCGCTGCGGAGCCCCTGCTCCGCCTCCTTCACCTTCAGCAAGCGAAATCCCTCCTCCGTCGCGCCGTCCCGCTCCCCGCCTCTTCCCTTCTCCTCCGCCGCCATCATCCGGATGGGATGTCTTTTGGGTATTGTATCATATCCCCCCGCCCGGCGCAAGCCGTTTTCCGCCGCCGCCCGCCCCTATGACGCGGGGAAAAGGGGGAATTTTTCGGAAAACAGGCGGTTTTTGAAAATTTAGGGTTGACAAGCGGATTTTCCCCGCTACAATAAAAGACAATCCCCTGTCTGACGGATAGGGACAATCGAGGGTTATGATAGAGGCGCGGCAGCCAAAAGTACCCGCCGCTCTCCGGCAGACACCGGGGCGGGGAAAGGGGACGCCGCCGAAGGGGAGGTTTTCCTGTCTGGGGGGCCGCTCCTGGGCCGACGGAGAAGATCCGGCGGACTGTCACGAAAGTGGAGCGCTGTCATGACAGGGGCATGTGTGTGTTCAGTCATGACGTGGTCATGGCTGTTTTTTTGTCCCTTCCCAGCGCGGAGGATGAGGCCCCCGCCGCCCGCGGGGGCGGAGACGTTTTTTAGGAGGAAGAAAAGCATGAATATGTCCCGCCGGATCATTGGGGCGGCGGCAGCGGTGGTCATCCTGGCCCTGGCCATCCTGGTCCCCGTCCTGGTCCCCAATACCTACGCCACCTTCTGGGCGCTGGTGCCGCCCATCATCGCCATCGGCCTGGCCCTTCTCACCAAGGAGGTCTACTCCTCCCTCTTCATCGGCATCGCCGTGGGCGCGGTGTTTGCCAGCGGCGCCGCGGCCCGGGAGGCCATCGCCGCCGGCGCCTCTTCCGCCGCCGCCGTGGCCACCGCCGCGGCCGCCACGGTGGACCACCTGGTCTCCGACGGCTTCATCGCCGCCATCTCCGGCACCGCCGGCATCTTCCTGTTCCTGGTGATCCTGGGGATCGTGGTGGCGCTGATGAACAAGTCCGGCGGCTCCGCCGCCTTCGGCCGCTGGGCCAAGGGCCACATCAAGTCCCGGGCGGGGGCCCAGTTTGCCACTTTTGTGCTGGGGGTCTTGATCTTCATTGACGACTACTTCAACTGCCTCACCGTGGGCTCGGTCATGCTCCCCGTCACCGACAGCCACCGGGTCTCCCGGGCAAAGCTCAGCTACCTCATCGACGCCACCGCCGCCCCGGTGTGCATGATCGCCCCCATCAGCTCCTGGGCCGCCGCCGTCTCCTCCTACGCCGAGGGCACCGGCTACTCCGGCATCGAGCTGTTCATCCGGGCCATCCCCTACAACTTCTACTCCCTGCTCACCTTTGTCTTTATCATCGCCATCGTGCTGATGAAGGCGGATTTTGGCCCCATGGGCCTCCACGAGCGCAACGCGGTGGAAAAGGGCGACCTCTTCTCCACCGACGAGCGGGTGGATGAGATAGTGGCGGAGACCAACCCCCGGGGCCGGGTGCTGGACCTGGTGCTGCCCATCCTGGTGCTGGTGGTCCTGTCGGTGGTGGGCCTTATCTATGTGGGCGGGTTCTTCGGTGTGGACCTCTGGGGCGGCACGGAGTGCGCCTGGGACTTTGTGGCGGCCTTCGCCAACACAGACGCCACAGTGGGCCTGCCCTGGGGCGCCGTCATCGCCCTCATCTTTGTGCTGCTCTACCTCATGGGCCGCAGGCTCATCACCTTCAAGGAGGCCATGGACTGCGTGCCCCAGGGCTTTATCGCCATGGTGCCGGCCATCATGATCCTCACCATGGCCACCTCCCTCAAGAACATGTCCAACGACCTTCTGGGCAGCGCCGTCTATGTGGAGACCATGATGAAGGGCGCGGCGGAGGGCCTCGCCAGCTTCCTCCCGGCGGTGATCTTCATTGTGGCCTGCCTCCTGGCCTTCGCCACCGGCACCAGCTGGGGCACCTTCGGCATTTTGATCCCCATTGTCATCAGCGTCTTTGACGCCTCCGACCCCCTGCTCTTTGTGGGCATCTCCGCCTGCCTTGCCGGGGCGGTCTGCGGCGACCACTGCTCCCCCATCAGCGACACCACCATCATGTCCTCCGCCGGCGCCCGGTGCGTCCATGTGATCCATGTGGCCACCCAGCTGCCCTACGCCGTTACGGTGGCGGCGGTAAGCTTTGTCTGCTACATTTTCGCCGGGTTTTTCCACCTCAGCGCCCCGGTCTGCCTGCTCATCGGCTCGGCCCTCATTGTGCTCTTCCTCTTCCTCATGAAGCGGCACAGCCGGGCGTCGGAGCAATAGCGCCCTAACGGCGGCGTCCTTCTATACCGGAAAAGAGGCGGCGCATCCATCGGATGCGCCGCCTCTTTGCGCCTTTTCAGCGGGCGTACCGCTCCAAAATCTCCCCCACCCGCCTGTCCCCGCCGTTTAAGGGGCGGAGGGGCGGCGGCGGGTCCCCGGGGTCCGCCAGCTCCTTCAGATACCACGCCACATCCCGCCACCGGCCGTTTTTGTACCCCATCGCCGGGAAGGTGGCCGCCAGACGGAACCCCAGGGCGGCGTGGAGGCGGCAGCTGGCCTCATTGGGCAGGGTCACCACCCCGTAGGCCCACCGCACCCCCTGGAGGGCCAGCAGGTCCAGAAGGCACCGGTACAGCGCCGTCCCCACGCCCCGGCCCCGGGCATTTTGGTCCAGGTAGATGGACAGCTCCGCGTCCCAGTCGTAGGCCGCCCTGTCCCGCAGCCGCCCGGCGTAGGCGTAGCCCAGAATCCGCTCCCCCTCCTCCGCCACCAGATAGGGGTAGTGCCGGAGGGTCCTCTCGATCCGCCGCTGAAAATCCTCCGCAGACGGCGCCGCCGTCTCAAAGGTGACGGCGGTGTTCTCCACATAGGGGGCGTAGATCCCCGCCAGGGCGGCGGCGTCCCCCGGCGCGGCGAAACGGATGTGCATGGGCATCCCTCCTTTTGTGCCAGTGTACCACAGCCGCCGCGGCAGTGGCAAGAGCTTTCCGGGCAACTGAATTTTACGCCCATGTCAACAGCAGTTGATAGACAGACTGCAGCCCGTTTCCTATAATAGGAGCTGAGGTGAACCGTATGATTGGTAAGAATATCATGTCCCTGCGGAGAGGGCGTCAGATGACCCAGGAGGAGCTGGCGGAGCGGATCGGCGTCTCCCGGCAGGCGGTGGCGAAGTGGGAGGCGGAGGAGACCACACCGGATCTGGGCAGCTGCTGCGCCCTGGCGGAGGTATTCGGCGTGACGCTTGACAGCCTGGTCCACTACGACGATCAGGGCTCCGGCCTCCCCATCCCGCCCAAGGGGAGGCACCTGTTCGGCATGGTCACTGTGGGGGAACGGGGACAGGTCTCCATCCCCAAAAAGGCACGGGAGCTTTTCCGCATTCAGCCCGGGGACCAGCTGCTGGTTTTGGGGGATGAGGAGCGTGGGCTGGCCCTGCTGCACCAGCGGGATCTGATGCATCTGGCTGAGGCAGCCGGCCTTCTGTCCTGTGGGGAGGAAAAGGAGCTGTGAAAATTTTTCTGATTATTGCCGCTGTGCTGTCAGCCGCTGTGAATATCTACTGCTGGCGCTGCACCCACTACTGGCAGGGTCCCCTCCGCCGGACCCGCCGCGCCGGTTTCCGGGAGAAGGACGTTTCCCTCCCCGACGGCAGCGTGCTCCACTATGCCGAGGGGCCGGACAACGGCCCCGCCCTGCTGCTGATCCACGGGCAGACCGGCTGCTGGAAGGACTACTGCCCTGTCCTGCCCCAGCTGAGCCGCAGCTGGCACGTCTTTGCCGTGGACTGTTTCGGCCACGGCCGGTCCAGCCGCAGCGCGGACCGCTATGGCCTCCGCCCCCACGGCGAGGCCCTGATCTGGTTTGTCAAAACCGTCATCCGCCGGCCCGCCGTCGTCTCCGGGCACTCCTCCGGCGGTCTTCTGGCCGCCTATGCGGCGGCCTATAGCGGCCCCCTGATCCGGGGCGCGGTACTGGAGGACCCGCCGGTATTTTCCACAGAGCCGGCGTTCTTCCCCCAGTCCTTTGCCTGCCAGGACACCTATGCCCCCCTCCACCAGTACCGCCTGACCCGGCGGGAGGAGTGCTGGGAGGCATACTACCTGCGGCGGTGCCTATGGGGAAGGCTGTTCCTCCCCTCTGGCCTTACCGACCGGCTGGCTGACTATGCCCAACGGTATGCCCGGCGCTGTCCGGACCGGCCGGTGCAGTTCTTCTTCCTTCCCAGCAGCCTCAACAGCATGTTTCTCTATCTCCGGCAATATGACGACGCCTTCGGCGAGATGTTTTACGACTATACCTGGCACTGCGGCATCCCACACGAGCAGCTCATGGCAGATATCACCGTCCCCACGGTCTTTCTCCACTGCAAGGACAGCTGGACCGCTGACGGTATCCTTTTGGCCGCTGCCTCGGACCAGCAGGCCCGGCGGGCGGTGGAGCTGATTTCAAATTGCCGGCTGACGGAGATCTCCTCTCCCCATAACATTCACCAAGCCCACCCGGATGCCTTCCTAAATGCCGTGGAACAGCTGAAAACCATGCTGTAAAGCCTGTCTAAAAAGCCCCCCGGAGCATCGCTCCAGGGGGGCTTTCATACGCTTTTTACCGCGTCTAAAGTGTGGAATACTCTGCTCTGATGCTTACTTTAGGCTCTCAGCCACTGCCACGGCGCAGGCCACGGTCATACCCACCATGGGGTTGTTGCCCGCGCCCAGGAAACCCATCATCTCCACATGGGCGGGAACGGAGGAGGAGCCGGCGAACTGGGCGTCGGAGTGCATACGGCCCATGGTGTCGGTCATACCATAGGAGGCGGGGCCGGCGGCCATGTTGTCCGGGTGCAGGGTGCGGCCGGTGCCGCCGCCGGAGGCCACGGAGAAGTACTTCTTGCCCTGCTCCACGCACTCCTTCTT
>CALWXD010000040.1 GCA_944385425.1 uncultured Oscillospiraceae bacterium
TGGAGATGCCCTGGAACCACCGCACCAAGGAGCGGGCCAACGTGGAGGCCGCCCGGAAGATTCTGGACCACGACCACTTCGGCCTGGAGAAGGTGAAGGAGCGGATCCTGGAGTTCATCGCCGTCAAGCAGCTCAATCCCGACGCCAAGGGCCAGATCCTCTGTCTGGTGGGCCCTCCCGGCGTGGGCAAGACCTCCATCGCCATCTCCGTGGCCAGGGCCCTCAACCGAAAGCTCAGCCGCCTGAGCCTCGGCGGCGTCCACGACGAGGCGGAGATCCGGGGCCACCGGAAGACCTACATAGGCGCCATGCCCGGCCGCATCATCGACGCCATCAGCCGCAGCGGCTCCATGAACCCCCTCCTGGTGCTGGACGAGATCGACAAGCTGGGCACCGACCACCGGGGCGACCCCGCCTCGGCTTTGCTGGAGGTGTTGGACAGCGAGCAGAACTACGCTTTCCGGGATCACTATCTGGAGATCCCGGTGGATCTCAGCAAGGTGATGTTCATCACCACCGCCACCTCCACCGACACCATCCCCCGTCCCCTTTTGGACCGGATGGAGGTCATCGAGCTGAGCTCCTACACCGACGAGGAGAAACTGCAGATCGCCAAGCGCTACCTGCTGCCCAAGCAGATGAAGGAGCACGGCATCGACCGCCGCCGCCTGGCCGTCACCGACAACGCCCTGCGGGCCATGATCGACGGGTATACCCGGGAGTCCGGCGTGCGCCGGCTGGAGCGGCAGTGCGGCAAGCTCTGCCGCCGGGCGGCCATGCAGCTGGTGTCCGGCAAGGCAAAGCAGCTGCGCGTGACGGAGAAGAACCTCCCCGACCTCCTGGGCCCGGTGCGCTACACCCGGCAGGTCCTTACCGGCAAGGAGGAGGTGGGCCTGGTCAACGGCCTTGCCTGGACGGAGGTGGGCGGAGAGCTTCTGGAGGTGGAGGTCAACGCCATGGAGGGCTCCGGCAAGCTGGAGCTCACCGGCAACCTGGGGGACGTGATGAAGGAGAGCGCCCACGCCGCCATCAGCTGCCTCAGAAGCCGGATCCCCCAGCTGGGCCTGGACCCGGACTTCTATAAAAACCGGGATATCCACATCCACTTCCCCGAGGGGGCCGTCCCCAAGGACGGGCCCAGCGCCGGCATCGCCATCACCACCGCGGTGCTCTCCGCCCTCACCGGGCGGAAGGTGAAGGGGGACGTGGCCATGACCGGGGAAATCACCCTCCGGGGCCGGGTGCTGGCCATCGGCGGGCTGAAGGAGAAGACCATGGCCGCCTACCGCAGCGGCATCAAGACCGTCATCATCCCCAAGGAGAACGAGAAGGACCTGGAGGAGATCGACCAGACCGTCCGGGCGGGCCTAAGGTTTGTGCCGGCGGAGACCATTGACACCGTGCTGGCGGAGGCTATGGTCTATCCGGAGAGCTGCGGGCGGGAGGACGCTGCGATGGCGCCCTTTGCCGCCGCCGAGAAACCGGCGGACCTGGCCATCCGGCTGTAGGGAAGGAGATACGACATGCCCATCCACTTCAACAAGGCGGAGTTTGTCCTCTCGGCGGTGCGGCCGGAGGGGTTCATCCGGGACGGGCTGCACCAGCTGGCCTTTGCCGGCCGGTCCAACGTGGGGAAGAGCTCGGTGATCAACCGGGTGGTGGGGCGGAAGAACTTCGCCCGGGTGGGGGCCGCCCCCGGTAAGACCACCCAGATCAACTACTTCCGCATCGACGGGCAGCTCTACCTGGTGGACCTGCCGGGCTACGGCTACGCCCGGGTGTCCAAGGCGGAGCGGGAGCGGTGGGGAAGGCTGATGGAGGACTATTTCGCCTCCGGCCTCATCACCTGGGGGGTGATGATCGTGGACCTGCGCCACAGGCCCACCGCCGACGACGTGACCATGGCCCGCTGGTTTCAAGACACCGGCTGCCCCCTCATCGTGGTGGCCAACAAGCTGGATAAGCTGAAGCCCTCCCAGGTGCAGGGGAACCTGGAGCAGATCCGGGAGACCCTGGGCCTGGGGGAGGGGACGCCGCTCCTGCCCTTCTCCGCGGAGAAGGGGACGGGGAAGGCCCAGCTGCTGGAGCTTTTGACGGCGGCCATCGAGCCCCCGGCGGCGGAATAGGGGTTCTATGCGGAAAGAGGGCGGGCCCTGGAGGGCCCGCCCTTCGTCTGCCTGGACGCTTTTTCAAAAAAACATAAAAAATCCCCGCGTTGGCCGTGCGCACCTCGTTATAACCTGCACCAATTCGGCAGGTGGGTCGCCTCCAAGACGTTTTACTACTTCCAACTTCCAGCCGCAGAACGCAGCCGGGAGGCCTGCAAACCACGCCTTGATCTGGCATCCCGTATAACAAAATGTGGGTTAAAAAAAGGCACGTCACGCACCACGCAGGGATTCTTCTTTTTTTACCGGGAGGGCGGAGCAAAAGCTTTTCCTCTAGTATGGGAACTTTTTCGCGAAAAAAACGTCATACTACCCAGCGGCAGAAATTTCCGCCAAAGCGCCTCACTCCTCCTCGTCCGCGAACAGCTGCTCCATAAAGAGGTCGTACACCTCGTTGAGCTCCTCGTCGGAGTCCAGGGTGGACAGCAGCTCCTCGCCGTTTTCCTGGATGGACTTGAGGATGATGACGCCGTACTCCTCGCCGTCCTCGTCCTTCCCCTCCTCCACGGCGGGGAAAAAGGCCATATAGGTGACGCCGTTGTGCTCCATCGCGTCCAGGAACTCCAGCTCTATCTCGTTGCCGTCCTCATCGGTGACGGTGATGAAGTCGGGGCCAAAGGATTCGCTCATCAGACTTTCCTCCTTGCTTGCTGTGACCCTATTGTACATGGAATTGGGGAAAAATGCAAGAGCCTCTGTGGGGAAATTCCGGGGTGGTACAATCTCTTGTGGAAAACTGAAAGAATTCTCAGCAAATCTAGTGGATATCCAACAAAATAGGACTTTTCATTCAGAGGAAGGTGTGGTACAATACTGGGAGATCATGGGCGCCGCCGCGCCTGGGTCACCGCCTGCCGCGCTCCGGCGCGGCGGCGTGTCTCTTTTTCCGGCGGCGCCGCCGGCCGGTGACGGCAGCCATGCCGGGCGCGGCCGGCCTGTGTGTCATGTTTGGGTACGGATGAAAAGACTCTTGAGAAAAGGAGGTGTTCCGTTATGGATCATCAGAAGGGCCGCAGGGTAGAGGGCCGGCAGACCCCCTCCCACGCCGGCGGACAGCAGCCCCACCGGGCTGCGCCCAGCGGCGGCCAGCAGCGTCAGCGGAGCGCCAGTCAGAAGAAAAGACGCGGGAGCGGGAGACAGGTCTGGAAGACGGTCCTGAAGGTTTTGGGGACGCTGTGCCTCATCGGGGTGCTGTCCATCGGCATCTTCTCCTGGATTTTCATGACCTATGTGAAGACCACCCTGGCGCCGGAGCTGGAGATCGATCTGGACGACTTCACCATGAACCTCTCCTCCATCATCTACTACCAGGATGAAAACGGGCAGTGGCAGGAGCTGCAGGAGCTGTTCGGCGAGGAGAACCGGGTCTGGGTGGCCTATGAGGACATCCCGGAGTACGCCTGGAAGGCCGCGGTGGCCATTGAGGACCAGCGGTTCTTCCAGCACGAGGGCGTGGACTGGAAACGGACCATCCACGCGGTGTTCAACATGTTCTTCGGCATGCGGGACACCTTCGGCGGCTCCACCATCACCCAGCAGGTCATCAAGAATCTGACGGAGGAGAAGGAGACCACCGTCAAGCGGAAGGTGACGGAGATCTTCCGGGCCCTGGAGCTGGAGGACAACTACTCCAAGGAGGACATCCTGGAGGTCTACCTCAACAAGATCTACTTCGGCCACAGCGCCTACGGCATCGGCGCCGCCGCCCGGACCTACTTCGGCAAGGAGGTGGGGGAGCTGAGCCTGGCCGAGTGCGCCAGCATCATCGCCATCACCAACAACCCCTCCCTGTACGACCCCCTCTCCTCCCGGATCATCTCCCATGACACCGGGGAGCGGGACGCAGACGGCGAGATCATCTATGAGGACTGGACGTGCAGGGACTGGAACAACTACCGCAAAGAGCTGATCCTCTGGAACATGCTGGACCAGGGCCTGATCGAGCAGGAGGAGTACGACGAGGCCATGGCCGAGGAGCTCCTCTTTGTGGGGACGCCGGAGTATGAGGCCCTCTACGGCGACGGGACGGAGGCAGAGGAGGACACCTCCCCCACCGGCGCCTGGTCCTACTTTGTGGACCTGGTGTTTGAAGACGTGAAAAACGGCCTTATGGAGGAGTACGGCTACTCCGCGGAGACCGCCGTGGACCTCATCTACAACGCGGGCTACCGGATCTACGCCACCGTGGACCCGGAGATCCAGGCCATCGCCGAGAGTGTCTACGAGGATGTGAGCAACCTGGACTACCAGTCCTCCGACGGGCGGCAGCTCCAGTCGGGCATCACCATCATGGACCCCTACACCGGCGAGATCGTGGCCACCGTCGGCGGCATCGGGGAGAAGACCGGCAAGCGCACCTTCAGCTACGCCTCGGCCAAGCGGCCCTGCGGCTCGGCCATCAAGCCCCTGTCGGTCTACGCCCCGGCCATTGAAAACGGGGTCATCACCCCCGCCAGCGTCTATGACGACTACCCCCTGGAGCTCAACGACCGGGGCACCGGCGGCTACCCCAAAAACGACCCCTCCCGCTACCGGGGCCTTGTGACGCTGAGCACGGCGGTGAAATACTCGGTGAACACCGTGGCGGTGCGGGTGCTGCAGGAGCTGGGCTACGCCACCTCCTACGACTTCATGGTCAACAACCTCAATTTCGACCTGGAGACCGCGGATCTGGCGGAGGCGCCCCTGGCCATGGGCGGCTTTACCTACGGTGTCAGCACCATTGAGATGGCCGCGGGGTACTCCGCCTTTATCAACGAGGGCGTCTACACCACGCCCCACACCTACACCCAGGTCACCGACGACAGCGGCAACGTGATCCTGGACAACCCCGCCCAGTCCTGGCAGGCCATGAGCGACACCACCGCCTACCAGATCAACGAGCTGCTGCAGGAGGTCATGCGCAGCGGCACCGGCACCTTGGCCCGCATCAGCGGCATGACCACCGCCGGCAAGACCGGTACCACCAGCGACAACTACGACCGCTACTTCATGGGCTATACCCCCTACTACTGCGCCGCCGTCTGGGTGGGCTACGGCAACAACACCACCGTCCGCGTCAGCGGCGGCAACCCGGCGGCCATCCTCTGGCAAAAGGTGATGAGCCAGGTCCACGAGGGGCTGGAGGACAAGGACTTCTTCACCCCCGGAAGCGGCTTGACCAGGGTCCAGGTCTGTACGGCCAGCGGCCTAAGGCCCGGGGAGGGGTGCTCCACCCAGTCGGTCTACGTCACCGCCGGCAACGAGCCCACGGAGACCTGCACCATGCACACCACGGCGGAGATCTGCACGGAGAGCGGGCAGATCGCCACGGAGTTCTGCCCGGCGGAGTCCCGGGAGACCAGGACCTACCTCACCTACCACCGGGAGACCATCTATATCCCCGACGGCACCACCGTCACCGACCCGGAGACCGGGGAGGTCACCGTCACGGGCCGGCCCATTACGGCGGAGGATGACGCCCAGCTGCTGCAGACCATCGAGGAGGCGGGGACCTGTACCCTCCACAGCTTTGGCGCGGATCCGGACAACCCCTTCGACCCGGACAATCCCTTTGACCCGGACAATCCCTTTGACCCGGATAACCCCTTCGATCCGGACAACCCCGCCGACCCGGACAACCCCGCCGGCCCGGACGATCCCGTTAACCCGGAGGACCCCGACACGCCCGATCCCCCTGTGGATCCGGATGAGCCGACGGAGCCCTCCGAGCCGGGGACGCCGGGGGAAACCGGCGGGCTGGAGGAGTGGCTGGGCGGCCTTCTGGGCCGCTGAGCGGACCAGGCCCCGCGCCCACGATACGGACCATCCCGGCCCCGCGCCCGGCGGGGCCGGGCGTTTTCCCGCCCGCCGGGCGGGAGCGGGAAAACAAATTGTAAATTTCCCTCTTTTCCCGAAGGTTTTCCTTGCAGTTTTGGGAGCCTTACGGTATAATGTTGTGTGTTTTGGAGAATGGACTCTAAAAGTAGTAAACGTGAAAGGACATGATGACCATGAGCGCATCCAGAGAGCGCAAAAAGCGCCAAGAATCGCAGGCCGGCGGGGAGATCAGCAGGAAGGCTGCCCGGGCGGCGGAGCGGAAGGCCGCGGAGCGCCGGAGCAATATTCTCTATGCCTCCATCGCCGTTTTGTTTGTGATCGTCGCCGTCTTCCTGGTGGTGTACAACAGCGGGATCTTCCAGCGGGGGGAGACCGCCGTCACCGTGGGGGAGGACACCTATACCGCGGCGGATCTGAGCTATTACTATTACCAGGCCCTAAACGAGGTCTACGCCGACTCCTACGGCTACCCCTCCATGGTGGGCCTGGATCTGAACGCCTCCTTCAAGGACCAGCCCGCCTGGGGCAGCACCGAGGAGGACGCCCAGACCTGGGATGAGTACTTCAAGGAGCAGGCTGTGGAGATGATGCGGTATGTGACCGCCGCCAAGGCCGCCGCGGAGGAGGAGGGCTTCACCCTCTCCGAGGACGACGAGGCCGACATCGCCTACACCATCGAGGAGATGAAGAGCACCGCCTCCTCCAACGGCATGTCCTACGGCTCCTATCTGAAGAGCGCCTACGGCAATCTGATGACCGCCGACTGCTACGAGAAGAACGTCCGCGACAGCCAGCTGGCCACCGCTTACGCCACCGCCTACTCCGACAGCCTTACCTACACCGCGGAGCAGGTGGAGGCCGTCTATGACGCCGACCCCGACGCCTACGACAAGGTGCGGTATATGCTGGTGACTGTTGACGGCGGCGCGGAGAGCACCGAGGACGAGGAGGGCAACACCGTGGAGCCCACCGAGGAGGAGAGCGCCGAGGCCTGGAGCAGCGCCCAGGACACCGCCCAGCTGATCCTGGACGCCTATGACGCCGGCGAGGAGCTGGGGACGGCGGCCAGTGACTTTGAAAACGCCACCTTCTCCTCCTCCGAGGGCGCCAGCAACAGCAGCACCGCCGCGTATGTGGAGTGGTGCTTCGAGGAGGGGCGCCAGACCGGGGATACCACCATCATCGAGGACGAGGACAACAGCACCATCTATGTGGTGGTCTTCCAGGGGCGCTACCGGGACGAGACCAAGACCGTGAACGTCCGCCACATCCTCATCACCGAGGACAGCGTGGAGGTGGAGGACGGCGTAGTCCCCATGGCGGAGCAGGTTGAGGCCCGGGCCGAGGAGATCCTGGCCATGTGGGACGGCACCGAGGAGGGCTTTGCCCAGCTGGCCCGGGAGTACTCCAAGGACGGCACCGCCCGCGACGGCGGATACTACCACACGGCGAAAGGGCAGAGTGTGGAGGAATTTGAGGCCTGGTGCTTTGACGACGCCCGGAAGAGCGGCGACACCGGCATCGTGCGGACGACTTACGGCTACCACATCGTCTACTTCGTAGGCGACGACCAGCCAGACTGGTATCTCACCGCTGAGGACACCCTCCGCAGCGAGGACCTAAGCGCATGGGAAGAGGAGCTGATCGCTCCCTATGAGGCGGCCACCCATGAAAAAGGCATAGGGTATGTGGGGAGATAACCCCTCCCGCGGCATGTGAAAAACCTGCCCTGCCGCGCAGGGCCGGTTTTTTGGCGCCGGGACATCGTGTGGAAGGGAGCGAGGACGTGGACAAAACCTTTCTCCGCAGCGAGATGCTGCTGGGCCGGGAGGCCATGGACCGGCTGCGGCGCAGCCATGTGGCCGTCTTTGGCCTGGGGGGCGTGGGCAGCTATGCCGCCGAGGTGCTGGCCCGCTCCGGCGTGGGGGCGCTGACGCTGGTGGACCAGGACGCCTTTTCCGAGAGCAATTTGAACCGCCAGCTGGGGGCGCTGCGTTCCACCCTGGGCCAGCCCAAGGCGGAGGCCACCGCCCGGCGGCTGCGGGACATCTCCCCCGCCTGCCGGATCCGCCCCATCGTCGGCACCTATACCGCGGCAGACCGGGAGCGGTTCTGGGACAGCTACGACTATGTGGTAGACGCCATCGACCTGGTGTCCTGCAAGATCGACCTCATTTGTACGGCCCTGGATCGGGGGATCCCCATCCTCTCCGCCCGGGGGACCGGCAACAAGCTGGACCCCACCCAGCTGCAGGTGACGGACCTCGGCAAGACCAGAGGCTGTCCCCTGGCCCGGGTGCTGCGCCGGGAGCTGGGGCGGCTGGGCATCCGGCACCTGAAGGTGGTCTACAGCCCGGAGGAGCCCCAGCCCTGCCTTCCCCTGGAGGCGCCTCCCCCGGGCCGCCGCAGCGTCCCGGGCAGCGTGGCCTGGGTGCCGGCAGCGGCAGGACTGATGCTGGGGGGCGCGGTGGTGATGGCGCTGACGGAGGGGCTGCGCCCCGGGGAGGGGAACAAATGGTACTGACAGGAACGATTGTGGACGCCCTGGGCATTCTGGTCGGCGGCGCCGCCGGCCTCGCCGCCCACAAGCTCTGGAAACAGGGGATCCCGGAGCGGTTCAGCGACATGGTGCTTAAGGGCGTGGGGTTGAGCGTGCTGTACGTGGCCTTCTCCGGCATGCTGGATGGCAGCAAGGTTCTGGTCATCGTCTTATCCCTGGTCTCCGGCGCGATCATCGGGGAATGGATCAATCTGGACAGTAAAATGACATCCCTGGGCAATGCGCTGGAAAAGCGATTCAGCCACGGCCAGAGCGGCGCCTTCTCCCAGGGCTTTCTCTCCGCCACCCTTCTCTTCTGCGTTGGCACCATGGCCATCAAGGGTTCCCTGGATTCCGGCCTCATCGGGGACCACAGCACCCTCTTTGCCAAGGCGGTGATGGACACGGTGCTGGCCCTGGTGTTTGCCTCCTCCATGGGCGCCGGGGTGCTGTTCTCCGCCGTCCCCGTCTTTCTCTATCAAGGGGCCATCGCCCTGCTGGCCGCGGCGGCCCAGCCCTTTTTAGGCGACGCAGTGATCGCGGAGATGAACTCGGTGGGCTCCCTGCTGCTCTTTGCCCTGGCTCTGGACATGCTGGGGGTGCTCCGCCTGCGTCTTGCAAACTTTATCCCGGCCATGTTTTTCCCCATCCTCTTCTGCCTGTTTTTGTAACGGGCAGGCGCTCAAACGGAAAAAAGGGCGGTCCTGGCTTTTATGGCCGGGGCCGTCCTTTTTCTTATCTCTCCGCCGCGGCCTGCGCTACTTCTCGCCGCCGCTTTTCCCCCGTTTCTCCCGGAAGGCCGCCGGGGTGCAGCCCGTCGTCTGTTTGAAGTACTTGTAGAAATTGTTGATATTCTCATAGCCCACCGCCTCCGCGATCTCTTTGATGCCGGTGTCCGTGTTCTGCATGAGGGAGATGGCCTTCTGGATGCGGACCTCGTGGAGGTAGCTGATGACGCCCACCCCCATGTGCTTTTTGAAGGTGCGGGCAATGTGGCTGGCGGTGGTGTAGTACATCCGGGCCAGCTCGTTGACCTCGATCTTCTGGGTGTAGTTCTGCTGGATATACTCGATGATCTCGTTTGTTAGGTGGTTCTTGGTAAACTTCCACCCCAGCGCCCGGGTGATGGCCTCGCAGAAGGGCTCAAACTCCACGGGCTTGAGCAGGATGTCCTTCGCCCCCAGCCGCAGCGCCTGCTGGGCGTACTGGAAGGACTCGTAGGCGGTGATGATGATGTAGTTGATCTCCGGTACGGCCCGCATCAGCTCGAACCCGTTGAGCCGGGGCATCTGGATGTCCAGGAACACCAGGTCCGGCCGCTCCTGCCGGATCAGCTCCAGCGCGGCCGCGCCGTCCCTGGCCTCGTCCACGATCTCGATGGGCAGCTTGCCCATTTTGATGAAGTAGCGGATGATCACCGACCCCGCCGCCTCGTCGTCCACAATGATGGCGCGGATCATCTCTCTTCTCCCTCCTCTCTACGCGCCCCGCCTCAGCGCGGCAGCTCCAGGCGGATCCTGGTGCCGCTGGCCTTTGCCGAGGCGATGGAGATGGCGAACCGGTCGCCGTAGGCGGCCTTCAGCTTGGCGTAGACCAGGGACAGCCCGTGGCCGGAGCTGTTCTCCATCCCCCGGCGCACCCGCTGCAGCGTGGTCTTATCCATGGCCTCCCCGTTGTTTTCCACTACAATGCGCAGGCTCTTCTCCTGCTGGTTGATGAGGATCCGCAGCTGCTTCTCGCCGGAGTAGTTGAGGAAGCCGTGGGTAAAGGCGT
This sequence comes from uncultured Oscillospiraceae bacterium, assembly GCA_944385425.1. Classification (GTDB taxonomy): domain Bacteria; phylum Bacillota; class Clostridia; order Oscillospirales; family Oscillospiraceae; genus CAJFPI01. The sequence continues at coordinate 10,300 of CALWXD010000040.1, forward strand.
TTTCAATAATCGGCTGGAGGAAATTGAAGGGGACCAGGCAGCACTCCGCCTCCTCCTCACAGCAGAGCTCCATGCAGAGCTCCTCCCCATAGCGCAGCTTCTGGATGTGGAGGTAGGTCTGGAGGTACTCCAGCTCCGAGCGCAGGGGCACCATCTGCAGGTTGGAGGCCGTGGAATAGCGGAACATCTTCGCCAGGTCCACAATGGTCTGGTAGGTGGTGATCCGGTCCACCTCCAGGGCCTGCCCCGCGATGGCGTTGAGGGTGTTGAAGAGGAAGTGGTGGTTGATCTTTAGGTTGGTGACGATGTTGCGCATGGTCTGCAGGTCCGTCTCCAGAAGCTGCTGCTGGCTCTGGCTCTGGGCCAGCAGGGCGTCCTTTTGGGCGATGTCCCGGCGCAGGGCGTTGAAGGTGCAGAAGCTGATGATGCTCCGGACCACGTTGTGCATCCACTGCTGGATGGCCAGCATGGATCCGATGGGGGTGTCGTACATCCCGGTCTCCTCCGCCTGCCCGCCGCTGCCCAGGAGGATGTGGCCGCTGAAGAGGCTCCCCAGGAAGGTATCCTGGTAGACGATGGGCATGCAGAACACCGTCAGCCCGTGGGGGCACACCTTCCCCACATTGCCCCCCACGGTGCCCGGCTGCGTCCGCCGCTCAAAGCAGGGGCAGCGGGCGATGCCCTTGAGGGGGTTGCAGCGGGTGAGGCAGAAATGGGGATACTTCCGGTTTTGCAGCACCAGGTTCCCCATGTCGTCAAAAATGGTCACCGGCAGCGCCGCGCTGTCCAGCACCTGGTTCCGGATGGCCTCCACCGCGCCGTAAAAGCTGCCGCTGAAGTTCCCGATCTCCTGGTTGTCCGGCACCGCGGCCCCCTGGAACACGGTGGAAACGGAAACCATCAGATGCCTTAGCGGCGTATCGCCGGAGTTGACCGTCTCGTGGGTGATGTTAGGGGGGAGGTAGTAAAACATGCCGGGGTGGATGAGGCGGGATGCCCCGTCCACAATGTCCAGCCCCTCTCCCTGGAGGATGTAGATAAACTGCTCGTTCTCGTAATGGATATGGGGCTCCTGGCGCACCTTGGGGTCGATGGATACGACGCCGATGCTCATGGCCTGGCTGTTTTTCCCCTCTGTCAGCCACTCCA
>CALWXD010000041.1 GCA_944385425.1 uncultured Oscillospiraceae bacterium
CACGCCGGGAACATCCAGACCCTGGCGGAGAAGTACCCGGAGATGCAGATCGTGGGCAACGCCAAAACCTTCCCCATGATGGAGCGGTTTTTCACCTTCGACCTCACCGGGCGGAAGGTGGTGGTGAAGGAGGGGGACACCCTAAGCCTTGGCAGCCACACCCTCACCTTCGTCATGGCCCCCATGGTCCACTGGCCGGAGGCCATGGTCTCCTACGAGTCCAGCGAGAGGATCCTCTTCTCCGCCGACGGGTTTGGCAAGTTCGGCGCCCTGGATGCGGAGGAGGACTGGGACTGCGAGGCCCGGCGCTACTACTTTAATATTGTGGGAAAGTACGGCGCCCAGGTCCAGGCCCTGCTGAAGAAGGCGGCGGGGCTGGACATCGCCATGATCTGCCCCCTCCACGGCCCCATCCTCAAGGAGAACCTGGGCCACTACTTAAACCTCTATGACATCTGGAGCAGCTACCGGCCGGAGACGGAGGGGGTCTTCCTGGCCTACGCCTCCATCCACGGCAACACCGCCAAGGCCGCCCTGGCCCTCCGGGAGATGCTGGAGCGGCGGGGGGTGCAGGTGGAGTGCGCCGACGTGTGCCGCAGCGACGTGGCCGAGTGCGTGGAGAACGCCTTCCGCTACAGTAAGATGGTGCTGTGCGCCTCCAGCTACGACGGCGGCGTGTTCCTGCCCATGGAGGACTTCCTCCACCACCTGAAGGCCAAGACCTACCGCAGCCGGAAGGTGGCCCTGGTGGAGAACGGCACCTGGGCCCCCTCCGCCGCCAAGGCCATGGGGGAGATCCTGGGGACCATGAAGGACATCACGCTGTGCGATAAGACCGTCACCATCTGCTCGGCGGTGAAGGAGGACACCCTCCGCCAGCTGGAGGAGCTGGCCGACGCCGTGGCCGCCATGTGACCGCGGGAGAAGAAAACGCCGCCCGACCCCAGTGGGGCCGGGCGGCTCTTTGCCGCTACGGGTTTTCTCCCGCGGAGGGGGCGGTCCGGACGTCCCGGACGGTGAGGCGGTCCCCCGCCACGGTGAAACAGATCTCCCACCGGGCGAAGGGGAGGACATACTGCCGCGCCGGGTCGTGGTGGTAGGCGGGGCGGGGGTCCTGCCCCAGGACCCCCAGCAGGCCCGCCCGCAGGTCCGGCGGGATCCGGCCCAGAAGGTCCGGGGGGAAGTCCACGTCCAGGACCCTCCGCCGGTGGACGTCGGTAAAGCCGCCGGCGGCGTCCGGGTGGCAGTCGCCGTAGGGGAGGTAGGGCTTGATGTCGTAGATGGGGGTGCCGTCCATGAGGTCGGCCCCGGCGATGTGGAGCAGGGGCCCCAGGCTGGGGTGGAGCTCCACCCCCTCCAGCCGCACCGAGGACAGGCCGATGGGGTTGGGGCGGAAGGGGGAGCGGCTGGCAAAGACGCCGACGCGGGCGTTGCCGCCCAGACGGGGCGGGCGGACCGTGGGGGACCACTTCTCCCGGACGGCCTGGGAGAACTCCCAGATCAGCCAGATGTGGGAGAACTCCTCCAGCCCCCGCACCGCGTCGGCACTGCGAAATTCCGGCAGGAACTGGACCACGGCCTTCAAGCTGTCCACAAGGCCGCTCTGCCGTGGGACACCGAACTTGGTGGGGAAGTCGGTGTGGATGTGGGCGATGTGGCGCAGGACCCTCTCATGCATGGCGGTCTCCTCCTCATAAGGCTGGGTTTATCATACGGCACGGCGGGAAAAATAGCAAGAGGGACCTGTCGGAGCGCGGGAAAAAGGGATTGGCGGCATTGACAAAAAGAATCGTGAAATTTTGTGACAAAAAGAGAAAAAACTTCTTGACATTTGGCGGCGGTTCCGGTATTATAAATGAGCTTGCGTATGGCGTGTCCCGCAGGGGGTGTGCCGGACGTTACGCAAAACTGCGATGATGCAGGAGATTGCGGGCCTCTGCCCGGTAACTTCTGCGGAGTATGTCCGATAATCGGGCGGCTGAGGAGACCTTATGCGCGGCGTAGATCGCCAGGCCATAGGGACATACCGGCCATTTTGCGCCGGTATTTCTTATGAGCGGGAATGATACGCACGGCAAAGCGTATAAAATCTCCCCGCCGTACAGACGTAGGTCATTCGCAACTACATTTGTACAGAATTTTGGAGGAATCAAGCATGGCAAAAGAAATGATCCGCATTCGCCTAAAGGCCTATGACCACCAGGTCATCGATCAGTCCGCTGAGAAGATCGTGGAGACCGCCAAGCGCACCGGCGCCGCCGTGTCCGGCCCCATCCCCCTGCCCACCAAGAAGGAGATCGTCACGATCCTCCGGGCCGTTCACAAGTATAAGGACAGCCGTGAGCAGTTTGAGCGCCGCACCCACAAGCGCCTCATCGACATCACCAACTCCACCCCCAAGACCGTGGAGGCCCTGATGAGCCTGGAGCTGCCCGCCGGCGTTGAGATTGAGATCAAGCTGTAAGAGGATCTCACCATTATTTTGCTACCCAACAGCCCGCCGACTTGCGTGAGGCGGGCGGGGTCAAGTCGCCGCAGCAATAGGGGGGGAGCCAATGTCCCCGCCCACCTGCGCCGACCAATAACCTTAAAGGAGGAATATACTTTGAAAGCGATCATCGGTAAGAAAGTCGGCATGAGCCAGATCTTCGACGCCGACGGCAAGGTGATCCCGGTCACCGTCATCGAGGCCGGCCCCTGCGTCGTGGTGCAGAAGAAAACTGTGGAGAAGGACGGCTATGCCGCCGTGCAGCTGGGGTTTGAGGATGTGCTGGAGCGCAAGCTCACCAAGCCCGAGATGGGCCATCTGAGCAAGGCCGGCGTCGGCCCCAAAAAGCACCTCAAGGAGTTTGACCTGGAGGGCGACCTCAATGTGGGAGACATCGTGAAGGCCGACACCTTCGCCGCCGGCGACCATGTGGACGTCACCGGCACCAGCAAGGGCCACGGCTACCAGGGCGTCATCAAGCGCCACGGGGCCCACCGCCTAAAGGAGACCCACGGCAGCGGTCCTGTGGCCCGCCAGATCGGTTCCCTGGGCGCCGGCAGCCACATGTCCAAGATCATCAAGGGCACCATCGGCGCCGGCCACATGGGTGTGGAGCAGGTGACCATCATGAACCTGGACGTGGTGAAGGTGGACCCGGAGCTGAACATGATCGTGGTCCGCGGCGCCGTCCCCGGCCCCAAGGGCGGCCTGGTGACCATCCGCTCCACCAAGAAGACCATCATCGAGAAGAAGGGCGAGGCCGCCGGCATCAGCGCCAACCCGCAGAAGGCGTCCGCCCGCGTCAACCCGCAGAAGGCCTCTGCGCGTAATAAATAAGGGAAAGGAGAGTG
>CALWXD010000042.1 GCA_944385425.1 uncultured Oscillospiraceae bacterium
CCCCTGCTGGAGGGGGACTCCCTGCTGGTGAGCACGACGGAGCTGGAGAGCGTGGGGTATGTGAACATGACCCGGCAGGTCCTGGAGACCTTCGGGGTGGAGACCCGGTGGACGAAGGAGGGCATCCTCGTCCCCGGCAGCCAGACCTATCGCCCGGCGGGCTGCGCCGTGGCGGCGGACTGGTCCCAGGCCGCCTTCTGGTACGCCGCAGCGGGCATCGGCAACGATGTAACCGTGACAGGAATGAACGAAAAGTCCCTCCAGGGGGACAAGGTGATCCTGGACTGGGGGCGGATGCTCCGGGATGAGCCCCTCAGCGGCGGCGTGACAGGCCCCATCCTGGGACGGGCGGGGGCCGGGGCTGTCCAGCCACCGCCGTCCGACCGGCCCAGGCGGTACGCCGTCAGCATCAGCGTCTCCCAGGCGCCGGACCTGGCGCCGCCGTTGGCGGCCTGGGGGGCCCTGACGCCGGGGTGCGACTTGTATCTCAAAAACGCCGGGCGCCTGCGGCTGAAGGAGAGCGACCGGCTCTCCACCGTGACGCAGGTGCTCCGGGCCCTGGGGGCGGAGGTCATCGAGGAGGCGGACCGCCTTATCATCCGGGGGCGGGAGACCCTCCCCGGCGGGGTGACGGTGGACAGCCACAACGACCACCGCATCGCCATGATGGCCGCCGTCGCCGCCACCCGGTGCGAGCGGGAAGTGACCATCACCGGGGCGGAGTGCGTGAAGAAATCCTATCCCAGTTTCTGGGAGGACTACAAAAGACTGGGAGGGATCATCCAGTGAACTATACGATTTTTGGGGAGTCCCACGGCCCGGAGATCGGCGTGGTGCTCACCGGCGTGCCGGCGGGCATCGCCCTGGACCGGGACTTTATCCTTAGGGAGATGGCCCGCAGGGCCCCGGGGCAGAGCGCCCTCTCCACCGCCCGGAAGGAGGCGGACATTCCGGAGATCGTCTCCGGGGTGTTCGAGGGAAAGACCACCGGCGCGCCCCTGTGCGCGGTGATTCAGAACACGGACACCCGCTCCAGAGACTATGAGGAGCTGCGGCGCAAGCCCCGGCCCAGCCACGCCGACTACGCGGCCTTCGTGGCCAGCGGCGGGTTCCGGGACTACCGGGGCGGAGGCCACTTCTCCGGCCGGCTGACGGCTCCCCTGGTGTTCGCCGGGGCGGTGGCCAAGCAGGTTCTCTCGGGACGTGGGATCACGGTATCCGCCCGGATTTCCCGGCTGGGCGGGGTGCAGGATCCAACGGAAAAACAGATTGAGGACATTATCCTCTCCGCCAAGCAGGACGGGGACAGCGTGGGCGGCGCCATCGCCTGCGCCGTGGAGGGGATGCCCGCGGGCCTGGGAGCCCCGGACTTTGGCTGCAATGTGGAGGGCATCTTCTCCCAGCACCTCTTCGCGGTGCCGGCGGTGAAGGGGGTGGCCTTTGGCGCCGGGTTCGCCCTGGCGGACATGCGGGGCAGCGAGGCCAACGACCCCTTCTACATGGACGGGGACACGGTGAAAACCCGCACCAATCACGCCGGCGGTGTCAACGGCGGCATCACCAACGGCATGCCCATCACCTTTGAGGTGGTGCTGCGGCCCACCACCTCCATCTACAGGGAGCAGGACACGGTGGACCTGGACACCAGGTCGGACACGAAACTCATCATCCACGGCCGCCACGACCCGTGCATCGTGACGCGGGCGGTGGTGGTGATGGAGGCGGCGGCGGCCCTGGCGGCCTGCGAGGTGCTGGAGCGGGGGCCGCAGCGGTAAAAAGGAGGAGCAGATATGGGACAGCCCAGGTGGAACAACTACGCCATCGCCGCGGAGCAGGCGAAAAAGCTGTTTCTCAGCTACGACCAGGAGCGCATCATCAAAAAGCGGAATCTCCGGGCGGACGGGGACTACCTCTACATCCGTTTCCTGGATTTGGACTACCGCGTCCACCGGCGCACCGCCAATGTGGAAAAGCGGGAGGGGGACGGTCCTTACACAGACGGTAACGGTTTCAACGAGGTGATGACCCTCTTCGACGTGCTGTGCTGGTCCGGGGAGGATGCCCGCCTCTCCGGGGAGTGGGTGACCCTCTCGGCCCTGGGGGGCGGCGTCCACGGCGGAGCGCTGGCCGGCAGCATGTACCAGGAGGAAATCGCAGGGATCGCCCGCTGTGAGGATCGCCTGGCACCGGTGCTGGAGGGCATGGGCGGCAGGCGGATGGAGAAGGGGGAGCCGGGATATGTGATTCCGGTGTTCGACTTCCTGCCGGTGTATGTGCAGTACTGGCGGGCTGACGAGGAGTTCCCGCCCCAGCTGAACCTGCTGTGGGACAGAAACACCACGCAGTTTCTCCACTACGAGACCGTATATTATTTGACCCAATTTCTCCTCCAGCGGCTGACAGTGTTGCTGGAGCGGGAAGACGGAGCACAACAATAAGCGGGCGGCAAAAGAAACCGCCCGGAAAGGGAAAGGAAACATATCATGGATCTGGAAACATTGCGCAGGGAAATTGACGGGGTGGACACCCAGCTGACGGACCTCTTTGTCCAGCGGATGCGCCTGTGCGGCCAGGTGGCCCGGTACAAGAAGGAGCACAACCTGGCGGTGCTGAACCAGGGGCGGGAGCGGGAGATCCTCTCCCGGGTCTCCGCCCAGGCCGGCGACGAGATGGACGGCTACGCCAGGATCCTCTTCGCCACCCTCTTCGATCTGGGCCGCTCCTACCAGGAGATGCTGATCACTGACGAGTCCCCGGTGGCGCGGGAGGTGGCCGCCTCCCTCAAAAATACCCCCCAGCTCTTCCCCAAGGAGGCGGTGGTGGCCTGCCAGGGGGTGGAGGGGGGCTACACCCAGCAGGCCTGCGACAAGGTGTTCTCCTTTGCCGACATCATGTACTTCCGCACCTGGGAGGGGGTGTTCTCCGCAGTGCAGAAGGGCATGTGCCGCTACGGCATCCTCCCCATCGAGAACAGCTCCCACGGCAGCGTCAACGGCGTCTACGACCTGATGCGCTCCTTCGAGTTCCACATTGTCCGCGGCGTGAAGATCCACATCAGCCACAGCCTCCTGGCCCGGCCCGGCGCCGCCCTCTCCGGCATCAAGGAGATCTACTCCCACGAGCAGGCCATCGGCCAGTGCAGTGCCTTCCTCAAGACCATGCCCGGCGTGAAGATCACCATCTGCGAGAACACGGCCATGGCCGCCAAGCTGGTGGCGGAGAGCGGGCGGGACGATATCGCCGCCATCTCCAGCGCCGTCTGCGCCGGGATCTACGGGCTGAAGGTGCTGAAGGAGAAGATCCACGACACGGACAACAACTACACCCGCTTTATCGTCATCTCCAAGGAGCCGGAGATCTACCCCGGCGCCGACCACCTGAGCCTCATGTTCAAGGTGGGGCACACCCCCGGCTCCCTCACCCGCATCCTCTCCCGGTTCTCCGCCCTGGGCCTCAACATGACCAAGCTGGAGAGCCGCCCCATCAGCGGCGCGGACTTCCACTACATGTTCTACCTGGACTTTGCCGGCAGCATCTACGACCCAACGGTGGTCAAGCTCCTCAGCGAGCTGGAGCAGGAGCTGGACTGGTTCATCTTCCTGGGGGCCTACAGCGAGGTGTGACAGCGCGCGGCGGCGCGAGACAAGCTTTTCAAGGGAGGAGATACCCATGGAATACGGCCTCATCGGGGAAAAGCTGGGCCACAGCCACTCCCCCAGGATCCACAGCCTCCTGGCCGGATACGATTACCAGCTCAAGGAGCTCCCGCCGGAGGAGCTGCCCGCCTTCCTGGCGCGGCGGGACTTCAAGGGCCTCAACGTCACCATCCCCTACAAGAAGGCGGTCGTCCCCTTCTGCGCCGCCCTGGGGGAGGGGGCTCGCCGCATCGGCTGCGTCAACACCCTGGTGGCGCGGCCCGACGGCTCCCTCTTCGGGGAGAATACCGACTACTTCGGCTTTTGCTATACCCTCCGCCGCTCCGGCATCGACCTCAGGGGGCGGCATGTGCTGGTGCTGGGCACCGGCGGCACCTCCCTCACCGCCTCCCGGGCGGCGGAGGACCTGGGGGCGGCGTCGGTGGAGCGGGTGTCCCGGCAGGGGGCGCTGAACTACGAAAACGTGTATGACCGGCAGGAGACCAATATCATCCTAAACACCGCCCCCGTGGGCATGTACCCCCGCAACGGCGCCGCGGCGGTGGACCTCTCCCGGTTTTCCCGGCTGGAGGGGGTGGCGGACGTGGTGTACAACCCGCTGAAGACCGCCCTTCTCCTCCAGGCGGAGGCCCTGGGCCTCCCCTATGCCGGGGGCCTCCCCATGCTGGTGGCCCAGGCCGCGGCGGCCGCGGCGCTCTTCACCGGGGCGGATGTCCCGGAGGAGAGGATGGAGGCGGTGCTGCGGCAGGTGGCGGCGGACGTGACCAACCTGGTGCTCATCGGCATGCCCGGCGCGGGGAAGACCACGGTGGGGGCCCTGGCGGCCAAGGCGCTGGGGCGTCCCTTTTTCGACGCCGACGCGGCAATCGAGGAGCGGGCGGGAAAGCCCATCCCCCGGATCTTTGCCGAGGAGGGGGAGGCGGCCTTCCGCGCCCTGGAGACGGAGGTGCTGGCGGAGCTGGGGAAACGGTCCGGCGCGGTGATCGCCACCGGCGGCGGCGCGGTGCTCCTGCAGCGAAACCTCCCCCTCCTGCGGCAGAACGGCCGGATCCTCCGCCTGCGCCGCCCCCTGGAGCGGCTGCCCCTGGAGGGGCGGCCTCTCTCCGCCTCGCCGGAGCGCCTAAGGGAGATGGAGCGGGAGCGGGAGCCCTTCTACGCCGCGGCGGCGGATATCACCCTGGACAACACCGGCGCGGCGGCGGATACCGCGGCGGCGGTGGTCCGCGCATTCTTGGAAAGGGGGAGTCTTATATGAAATTTCTCGTTCTCAACGGGCCCAATCTCAATATGCTGGGCATCCGGGAGCCGGAGATCTACGGCCACGAGACCTATGACGATTTGGTGGAGCGCACCCGGGCGGCCTGCGAGGCCCTGGGGGCGGAGGCGGTGTTCTTCCAGTCCAACAGCGAGGGGGAGCTGGTGACGGCCATCCAGAACGCCTACTTCGACCAGGTGGACGGCATCATCCTCAACCCCGCCGCCTATACCCACACCAGCGTGGCCCTGCTGGACGCGCTGAAGGCGGTGGGCATCCCCGCGGTGGAGGTCCACATCTCCGACGTGGCCAGCCGGGAGGACTTCCGGCAGGTATCCTATGTCCGCGCCGCCTGCGTCAGGACCATCTCCGGCCAGGGCCTGGACGGCTACCGCCAGGCGGCGGAATATCTGGCGGCGCTGCTGGGCGGCGTCATCGGCGAATAGGGCGCGGCGGAAACACCACAGCCTCCCTTCCGGCATAGAATGTCGTGCAAAGGAGGCTGTTGTCTTATGGATACGCAACGGATGGATACATACCAGACCGGCGAACAGAAGGCGCCGGACTACGGGTATGACTACCAGCAATATGACCGCATCTGGCAGCGGGTGCTGCCGGAGCTGAATACCTTCCCGGAGGAGCGCGGTGAGGACGGCCAGCTGCCCGGCACCCCCCTGCCGGACAACGGAGACCTGGGGGACCTGCCCGGGGCCCAGGAGAACCCCTGCTGCATGGGGACGGCGGCCCAGCAGTCCATCGGCGTCATCGTCGGCTTTACGGAAAACGAGATCGCCCTGTGCCGGTTTTACCGCTGCCTCATCCCCCACGCGCCCACCCAGCGCGCCGCCGCCGTCCTGCGGCGGATGCTGCAGAACACCCAGGACAACGTCCGGCGGCTGCGGGCGGTCTACTACCTCATCACCGCCGCCTGCTTCCGGGCTGACCGGCAGATCCCCATGCCCCTTATCCAGGACTACTGCGTCACCCTGCGGGGCGCCTACCACGAGGAGACCTGTACGAGCCTCAACTACTTCCGGGCGGCGGTGGGCGCGCCGGACCCCTGCCTTAGGGCCCTCTTTGAGCGGCTGGGCCGGGCCCACCAGGAGAACGCGGAGACCATGGTGAACCTTTTGGGCGCCGTCATCTGCTGACGGTTGCGCGGCGGGGCGGGCCGTGCTATAATCAGTGGCATGGCGTTCTGCCGCGCGGCTGCCGGCAGATTCCGCACAACGGAGAAACCACAAAGGAGAAACGAGCTATGCAGGAAACATTGACCCGCCAGGAGGCCCTGGCGCTTTTGCGGCAGTATAACCAGGAACCCTTCCACCTCCAGCACGCCCTCACCGTGGAGGGCGCCATGGACTGGTACGCCCGTGAGCTGGGCTACGGCGAGGACGCGGCCTTCTGGTCCATGGTGGGGCTTTTGCACGACATCGACTTCGAGCGCTGGCCGGAGGAGCACTGTAAAAAGGCGCCGGAGCTGCTGGCGGCCGCCGGGCTCAGCCAGGCGTTCATCCACGCCGTCTGCAGCCACGGGTACGGCCTGTGTTCCGACGTGGAGCCGGAGCATGAGATGGAGAAGGTCCTCTTCGCCGCCGACGAGCTCACCGGCCTCATCGGCGCGGCGGTCCGCATGCGCCCCAGCAAGAGCGTCATGGATCTGGAGGTCTCCAGCCTCAAAAAGAAGTTCAAGGACAAGAAGTTCGCCGCCGGGTGCAGCCGGGACGTGATCGCCCAGGGGGCGGAGCGGCTGGGCTGGTCCCTGGAGGAGCTGATGGAGAAGACCATCCTGGCCATGCGCTCCTGTGAGGAGCGGATCAACCAGGAGATGGAATCCCTGCAGGCGTAGGAAAGGCCCCCGCCGGACACAGCCCGGCGGGGGCCTTCTTGATTTTTCCGGCTATGCCGCCCCGGCCTGGGCTCCCCGCTGGAGCCGCCGGCCCCACCAGTACCCGGCGATGGAGAGGGCTGCCAGCAGGGTCAGAGAGAAAATATTGGCCAGCAGGCTCTCGGCCTGGGCCCAGGCATTGTCCGTGTCCAGAAGCCACGTCAGCCGTGCGGCGACGGGCATCATGGGAGCGGCGGCCACCTGCCCCAGCATCGCCAGCAGGGTGCTGCGGGCCTCGTCGGAGACAAAGTGGAACTGCCAGATATACAGGATGAGGCTCACCGCGCTGGGCCACTGGGTGCAGAGCAGATATTTGGGGAACGGATACTTCTCCCGTCCGCACCGGCGGCCCAGCCACAGGCAGAAGACGGCGGCAGCCACAGTGGGGAGGTAGAGGGAGGCGTAGGTCAGCAGGTTGACAAGGGCGGCGGGCAGGGGGAGGAAGATCACCCGGGCGAGCAGCACGTTGCCCAGCCACCCCAGCACCCCAGGCACCAGGGCCAGGAGACAGAGTTTCCAGGGTTTCATGGGAATCGTTCCTTTCGTCATATACTTTCACAGACAGCAGAGGCAGATTTTTAAAATGCCCGCCGCGGGTCGCGGCGGGCATTTCGTTACTCGATGCTGACAATATAGTAGTAGACAGGCTGGCCGCCGGGCAGCATGGACAGCTCTGCCTCCGGGCAGACCTCGCTGAACATGGCCTCCGCCTGGGCAGCCTCCTCGGCGCTGACGTCCTCGCCGTAGAACACGGTGATAAACTCTGCGTTTTCGTTCTGGGCCTCCTGGGCCAGCTGGCGCAGGAGAACGGCGATATCCTTGTCCGTTCCGAAGAGCTTGCCGCCGAGGAGGGCCAGGTAATCCCCGGCGTGGATCACAGAGCCGTCAAAGTCGCTGTCCCGGGCGGCATAGGTGATCTGCGCGGTGGAGACGTGCTCGATGGCCTCCGTCATAGCGGAGAGGATCTCCTCCGGCTCCGCCTCCAGCTCCACGTTCATCATGGCGGTGATGCCCTGGGGGATGGTGGTGGTGGGGACCACCACTACCTGCTTTTCCGTCATGCCCACGCACTGCTGGGCGGCCATGATGATGTTTTTGTTGTTGGGCAGCACAAAGACCACCTCGGCGGGGGTCCGCTCGATCTCCTTGAGGATGCTCTCCGTAGAGGGGTTCATGGTCTGCCCGCCGGATACGATGCCGTCCACGCCCAAATCGCGGAATACGGCGGCGATCCCCTCGCCGGCACAGACGGAGAGGAAACCATAGCGCTTTTCCGGCGCGGCGGGGCCGGACAGAGCGCCGCTTTCCAGCTCCCGCTCCACATCCTCCAGGTCGTCGGTGCTCTGGGCCTTCTTCCCGGCGGCAAGGTCCTCCGCCTGGGTCCGCATGTTCTCGATCTTCGCCAGCTCCAGCGTGCCGTATTTCTGGGCCTCATTCAGGGCGCTGCCGGGGATGTCGGTGTGGACATGGACCTTGAAGGCCTCGTCGTCCTCGCCGATGACCAGGCTGTCGCCGATGGTGCTGAGATAGGCCCGCAGCCCCTCCAGGGGCTTGTTGGCGGTTTTGCGGACGATGAACACCGTGTCAAAGGTGAAGGTGATCTCCTCGGCGCTGAGGGCGGCGAAGTCGGCCTTGTCCTGGGCGTCGTCCTCGCCGGCCTCCGGCATGGGCTCGCCCCGCATGGCCGCCAGCATCCCCTCCAGGATCACCAGGTACCCCTTGGCCCCGGCGTCCACCACGTTTGCCTTTTTCAGCACCGGGTTCATCTCCGTGGTCTGGGGCAGCACCTCATAGCCGGCCTTGATGGCCTCCTGCAGCACATACTCCGCGTCGCTGTCCTCCCGGGCGGCCTCCACCGCCCGCTTGGCGGCCAGGCGGGACACGGTGAGCACCGTCCCCTCCGCCGGCTTCATCACCGCGCCGTAGGCGGCGGCCACCCCCTCCTGCATGGCGGCGGCGAAGGCCGCGCCGTCTGCGGCGGCGCAGTGCTTGAGCTCCTTGCCGATGCCCCGGAAGAGCAGGGACAGGATCACGCCGGAGTTTCCCCGGGCGCCCCGCAGCAGGGCGCTGGCGCAGACGCCCGCCGCCTGGCCCACCGTCTCCGGGGAGAGCTTTTTCAGCTCCTGGGCGGCGGTGTTGATGGTCATGGACATGTTGGTGCCCGTGTCCCCGTCGGGCACGGGAAAGACGTTGAGGTCGTTGATGCCCTGCTTTTGCTGGGCGATGGCCGCGGCACCGTGGAGGACCATCTGCTTAAACAGAATACCGTCGATGGTATGTTTCATGGCGTTTCACATCCTCCTTGGTTTACAGCACAATAGAATCCACGCAGACGTCCACGCTTTTGACCTCCGCGCCGGTGTATTTGTTGACCTTGTAGCGCACCTCGCTCATGATGGAGCGGCAGGCGGCGGTGATGTTCACCCCATGCTCCACGATGATGTGCAGCCGGATGGAGACCGTGCCGTCCTCGTTGTAGGTGACCTGCACGCCCTTGCTCATGGCCTCCTTGCGCAGCAGGTGTACCAGCCCGTCGGTCATGGAGCGGTAGGCCATGCCCTTGACGCCAAAGCAGTTGGTGGCGGCGTTGCCGGTGATGTTGGCCACCACGCTGCTGCTGATGGTGATGGTTCCCTTATCATTGCTCAGCTGAATCATAAACAACATCCTTTCGTCGGGATTATCCGATCTGATGGAACTGCTTGGAACAATGGAAAACAGCGCGGCCCCGCTCCCCCGCGCAGCCGGCGGGGGGACGGCGGGGGCGCCGCCGTCAATGGACAACCCACGGTTGCTGCAATATTATACACGAAATGGAAGGAGATAACAAGTGGAAAAAGAAAACTTGGCCTCCTTTTGGAAAAACTATTGAAAAAGGCGGGCGTATGCCCTAGAATATGAGACGAAACGATGGATTTTGACCACCGCAAAAACACAAGAGGAGAGCTGCTATGCGCGTCATCACCGGTTCCGCCCGCGGCCGCCGGCTCAAGGAGCTGCAGGGCATGGAGACCCGCCCCACCACCGACCGGGTGAAGGAGGGCCTTTTTAATATCATCCAGTTTGACATCGAGGGGCGGCAGGTGCTGGACCTCTTCGCCGGCACCGGCCAGCTGGGCATCGAGGCCCTCAGCCGCGGGGCGGCCGGGGCCACCTTTGTGGACCAGCGGCGGGAGGCGGCTGCCCTGGTCCGGGAGAACCTGGAGCGCACCGGGCTTGCCCAGCGGGGGCGGGTGGTGCAGGGGGAGGCGCTCTCCTTCCTGGCCGGGCGGCCGGGGCGGTTCGACCTTATTTTCCTGGACCCGCCCTACGGCGCGGGCCTCCTGGAAAAGGCGGTGGAGGCCGTCGCCGGGTTTGACATTCTCCGCGGGCATGGTATAATGATCTGTGAAAGCTCCGTGGAGGAGACGCTGCCGGAGACGGCGCCCCCCTATGTCCTCCACAAGACCTACCGCTACGGCCGCATCAAGCTGACCGTATACCACAGGGAGGGGGAGGAGCAGCCGTGAGGACCGCCGTCTGCCCGGGGAGCTTTGACCCCATCACCCTGGGCCATCTGGACCTCATCCGCCGGGCGTCCGCGCTCTTTGACCGGGTGCTGGTGTGCGTGATGAGCAACGGGGAGAAGGACCGGGGGATGTTCCCCCCGGAGGAGCGGCTGCGCCTGGCGCGGCTGGCGGTGGCGGACCTGCCCCGTGTGGAGGCGGAGCTGTGGACGGGCCTTCTGGCCGACTACGCCCGCGCCCGGGATGCCTGCGCGGTGGTGAAGGGCGTCCGCGGCGGCGGGGATTTTGACATGGAGTACCAGATGGCCTGGATCAACGACAGTCTGGCCCCCGGGCTGGAGACGGTGCTGCTGCCCGCCAGCCCCCGGTACGTCTGGTTCAGCTCCACCATGGCCAGGGAGATGATCCGCTACGGCCAGGACCTGGAGCGATACTTGCCCTCCGCCGTGGCGGAGGAGATCAGGAAAGGAATGAGATAGGCCATGCAGAGCGACGTGCTACATCTGATCGACATGCTGTATGAGACCATAGACGAGGCCAAGGGCGCCGCCTTCAGCGGCGACAAGTGCGTGGTCTCCCGCAACGAGGTGCTGGATATGCTGGGGGAGATCCGGGCCCAGCTGCCCGCCGAGCTGAAGAAGGCCCAGGATCTGATCCGGGCCAGGGACGAATATGTGGAGGCGGCCAAGCGGGAGGCGGACAACATCCGCCGCAAGGCCGAGCTGGACGCCAAGACCATCGTCTCGGAGAGCCGGGTGCTCCAGGCCGCCCGGGAAAAGGGCCATGAGATGATCCGCCGGGCGGAGGAGCGCAGCCGCACCATGATCCAGGTGACCAACGAGTACACCGAGGACGCCCTGCGCCGCACGGAGGAGGCCATCCAGATGGCCCTGCAGGAGATGCAGGAGGCCCGGGCCAAGTACCGCGCCGCCTCCAACGAGAAAATGCAGGAGGCCCGCCGCCGCATGGAGGAGGAGCCGGAGGACCACCAGGGCTAGCCCCCTGGCGGGGAGAGGGGGAGGCTGCCGGCCGGAGAATTGCCGGTTGCATCTTTCCCCGGC
Source organism: uncultured Oscillospiraceae bacterium (assembly GCA_944385425.1). Classification (GTDB taxonomy): domain Bacteria; phylum Bacillota; class Clostridia; order Oscillospirales; family Oscillospiraceae; genus CAJFPI01. The sequence continues at coordinate 11,367 of CALWXD010000042.1, forward strand.
CTATGTTACAATAACGGCGGTGGTTGCATGATCGGAAAAAAGGATATCCAGGCGCTCTTGATCATCGGCGTTTTCTACTTCTTTATTGAGCTGCTGGGCGTCACCTGCCCGATCAAATTCCTCACCGGGATCTCCTGTGCCGGCTGCGGCATGTCCCGGGCCTGGCTGTCCCTGCTGCGGCTGGACGTATCCGCCGCGTTTGCCTACCACCCCCTGTTCTGGCTGCCGGTGCCCGGCGCGGTGCTGCTGCTGCTTTGGCGGCGCCTGCCCAAAAGGGCGGCCAGGGTCTGCATGGGTGTGATCGGCGGGTTGTTTTGTGTCGTATATTTGGTTCGCCTTTTCTCGCCGGAGGACACGGTGGTGGTCTTCGCCCCGGAGGAGGGGTTCGTCTTCCGCCTGTTCGCCAGGCTGGCGGGGTGAATCATAAAAGAAGGGAGAATACATATGTTTTGCAGAAACTGCGGAAAAGAAGTGCCCGATGGGCAGAAGTTCTGCGATGGCTGCGGCGCCCCCATGGAGGCGCCTGCCGCGTCCCAGACGCCGCCCCCGCCCCCGCCGCCCAACTATCCGCCGGTGAACAACCAGTATCCGCCGGCAGGCGGCCCGCCGCCCCAGGCCGGCAGCGGCAAGCCGGATAAGAACACCATGGACCTGGTGCTGAAGGTGGTGGCCGGCATCTGCGCCGCCTTCTACGCCATCATGGGCCTCAGACAGCTGTTTAGCATCTTGGGCAATCTGTCGTCGGTCTTTTATTTCTACGGTTTCTTTAAGGGCATCATCCTGCTGTTTGTGGATATCCTCAGCGTGCTGGTCTTCGTGTGGATGTGCGCGATGCTGATCCTGCTCATTGTAAAGCGGACGCCCAAAAGCGGCGGCGCCCTCTTCCTGGGCCTGTGCGCCGGCGCGGTGGCCCGGCTGGTGGTCAGCGTCCTCACGCTGCTGCTGCTGGCCCTCTTCGTGGGCAACATGGTCTACTCCGTCTTGGGCATCTTCTCCTTCCTGGGCTACGTCATCGTGGCCGGCGTGGTGTTCCTGCTGCTCTACCTCATGGACGAGGCGCCCTTTGTGGGCCAGGGCAGCAAGGATGTGAAGACCATCCTGCAGGAGGGTCTGGCCGATCTGAAGGCCCCCAAGCCCCAGCAGAGCGCCGGCGGGTACCAGCCCTCCGGGAACGCCGGCCAGGGCTACGCGGCCCCCAGCGGCTACGCCGCCCAGAACCCCGCCGGCGGCGGCAGCGGCAACGCCTATCAGAACGCCGCCCCCGGCTACCAGAACTACGGCGGCAACGGCGGCGGCTACCGGCCCCAGCCGCTGAAGACGGACCGGAGCCTGGTGGCCTACATCCTGCTGACCATCATCACCTGCGGCATCTACTCCTACTACTTCCTCTACTGCATGGCCCGGGACGTGAACGTGGTCTGCGAGGGCGACGGGAAGAGCACCCCCGGCCTGCTGCCCTTCATCCTCTTGAGCTTTGTTACCTGCGGTTTCTACGCCCTCTACTGGTACTACTCCCTGGGCAACCGCCTGGCCGCCAACGCCCCCCGCTACCAGCTGAACTTCCAGGAGAACGGCACCACCATCCTCCTGTGGTACCTGGTGGGCGCGCTGCTGTGCGGCATTGGGCCCTATGTCGCCATGCACTTCCTCATCCGCAACACCAACAGCCTCTGCGCCGCCTACAACCAGTACAACGGCCTGTACAACTAGTATTGGAAGACGGGAAATCAACAGAGCGTATCCATTTTTCACAGAGAGCCCCCGGCGCCGGAGCGCCGGGGGCTTTTCCTGTCCCCCTTCGGCGGGGGGAAACTGTGCAAAGCGACAAAGTTTCGGTGGGCGGATTGGGGAAAACGCTGGAATTTCAAATTGGAAAGAACTGGCAAATCCATAAATTGTGCCGTTTGCTTTTTGAGATACCATATCTTGTGCTATGCAGGCTGCATAGGGCGGGAATTTTGTAGAACGTATGTTTTATATTACGAAAAAGGGGGAAGATTGCCGAAAAAGCCGCAGATTCCGTCGGAAAAAATACAAAACTTCCGCTTGCAATTTACATAACGACTTGCTATACTATTCCCAAGTGGTGGGAAGTGGTGGAAAGTAGAGAAAAATCCCACAACCACCCACAGAGAGAAGGGCGGGTGGGCGAATGACAGGCCAGTATCAGCACAGCATCGACGCCAAGGGCCGTCTGTTCATCCCCGCCAAGCTGCGGGAGGAGCTGGGGGAGACGTTCTATGTCACCATGGGCATGGACGGCTGCCTCTCGGTGTACTCCGACGTCAGCTGGGCCAGGTTCACGGAGAAGTTCGAGAGCCTGCCCTACACAAAGACCAAGGCTATGCGGGCGCTGTTTGCCAACGCCGCCAAATGCGAGCCCGACGCCCAGGGGCGGATCTTGATCCCCGCCAAGCTCCGGGCCTACGCAAAGCTGGAGAAGGACGTGGTGGTCATCGGCGTGAGCAACCGGGCCGAGATCTGGAACGCGGAGCGCTGGCAGGCCGTGGAGGAAGAGGAGCTGGATCCCGCCAAGCTCTTCGCCGCCATGGAGGAGCTGGACTTCTGAGATGGAAAAGGACTATGGACACCGGCCCGTGCTGCTTCGGGAGTGCCTGGAGGGGCTCAATATCCGGCCGGACGGCATCTACCTGGACGGGACCCTGGGCCGGGCGGGCCACTCCCTGGAGATCGTCCGCCGCCTGACCACAGGCCGCCTCATCGGCCTTGACCGGGACGAGGCGGCCCTGGCCGCCGCCCGGGAGCGGCTGGCGCCCTATCTTGAAAAGGTGACCCTGGTCCACACCAACTTCAGCCGCCTGGAGGCGGCGCTGGACGAGGCGGGGGTGGACAGGGTGGACGGGATGCTTTTTGACCTGGGGGTGTCCTCCCCCCAGTTGGACGAGGCGCGGAGAGGCTTCAGCTACATGCAGGACGCGCCGCTGGATATGCGGATGGATACCACCGCGGCCCTCACAGCCCGGGAGGTTGTGAACACCTGGAGCGAGGAGGCGCTGCGGCGGATTTTGTCTGACTACGGCGAGGAGCGGTACGCCCCCTGGATCGCCGCCGCCATTGTCCGCCGCCGGGCGGAGCGGCCCATTGAGAGCACCCTGGAGCTGGTGGAGGTCATCAAGGGCGCCATGCCCGCCGCGGCGCTGCGGGAGAAGCAGCACCCAGCCAAGCGCAGCTTTCAGGCCATCCGCATCGCCGTCAACGGCGAGCTGGAGGAGCTGCCCCCCATGCTGGAGGCGGCGGCCCGGCGGCTGAAGGCGGGGGGGCGCCTGGCGGTGATCACCTTCCACAGCCTGGAGGACCGCATCGTCAAGCAGACCCTTCGGACCCTGGCCACCGGCTGTATCTGCCCGCCGGAGTTTCCGGTGTGCGTGTGCGGCAGAAAGCCCAGGATGACCCTGGTGAACCGGAAACCCATCACCGCCGGGGCGGCGGAGCTGCAGGACAATCCCCGCGCCCGCAGCGCCAAGCTCCGGGTGGCGGAGCGGACGGCATACGACGGATGATCCCCGCCGATCAGGCGGCTTGATACGAAAGAGGAGAGGAGAGGTACCATGGCAGTTGCCAGCGCAGCGAAAAAGAGACACGCCAGGCCACAGATGACAAACGGATCGCTTGCCTACGATTTTCGCTCGCTGGAGCGGCAGCTGGAGGACACGGGGCGGATGGAGCCGGACCTCTACACCGCGCCTCTCCAGGAGACGGCGGCTGACGTGATCTCCCGCGCCCGGGAGCACACCAAGGCCCGGGTCCGGGTGGGCCAGCGGCTCAACCCGGTGATTGCCCTGGGGTATACGGCCCTGGCGGCGATGCTGGCGATGCTGGTGATGAGCTATGTGCAGCTGGCGGCGCTGTCCAACAGCGTGGTGTCCATGCGCAGCCAGCTCAGCGCGCTGCAGGAGGACCAGACGGCGCTGCAGGTAAAATACGAGCAGGCCTTCGACCTCTCCAGCGTGAAGGAGGCCGCCGAGGCCGCGGGGATGACCCAGCCCAGCGAGAGCCAGATCTATTACATCGACCTGTCCGAGCCGGACAACGCCCACGTCTACCAGAGCCAGGGGGACGGCCTCGGCGCGTTTTTGGAGCGGCTGGGGGAGCGGATCTACGCGGCGGTGGAATATTTCCGCTGAGGCGGACCTATATTGTGTTGCGTAAGGAATGATGCGGGGAGTAAGAGAGCAGTCTCTTACTCCTTGCGCGCTATATTGACGGGGATTGTCCCGGAGACCCAAGGAGGAGACCACAGTGGCAAAAGGACCCAAGAGAAAAGAGGAGAACGCCCGCCGGGCCAGCCAGACCATCCAGCGGCGGACCGTGTGGGTGATGCTGGTGTTCGGCGTGGCCTGCTTTGCCGTGCTGTTCTGCAAGCTCTACAGCCTGCAGATCACCCAGCACGAGAGCCTGGAGGAGCGGGCGGTGGACCAGCAGACCCTCAGCACCACCATCAGCGCCTCCCGGGGCACCATCTATGACAGAAACGGCGTGACCCTGGCCAGCTCCGCCTCCACGGACACCATCTTCGTCTCGCCCCTGGAGATCGCCGACCAGTCCAAAAAGGAGGACGAAAAGACCGGCGACAAGGCCACCATCCTCAAAAACCAGTATGAGGAATATGTGGCCCGGGGCCTGGCGAGGATCCTGGGCATCGAGGAGGAGACCATCCTGGAGAAGATGGAGCGGACCTACTCCCAGTATGAGCCCCTGGTGAAAAAGGCGGAGAAGGACGTGGCCGACGAGGTGCGCCGCTTTATCAACGGCGAGATCGACGACCAGGGCAACGAGGTGCCGGAGGACGACCGGGTGACCCTTCGGGGCATCTACCTCTCCCCGGACGCCAAGCGCTACTACCCCTACTCCTCCCTGGCGTCCCATGTGATCGGCTTTGTTAACGCCGAGGACCGTGGGGCCTACGGCACGGAGGCGCTGTATAACGACGTGCTGGAGGGGGCCACGGGCCTCACCGTCTCCGCCAAGGACGTGAACAGCCGGCCCCTCCTCTTCCAGTACGAGCAGTACTACGACGCGGAGGACGGCAACAGCGTCTACCTCACCATCGACTCCACCATCCAGTACGCCCTGGAGCGGGGCCTGGAGGAGGCGGCGCTGAAGTACCAGGTGAAAAACGGCGGCACCGCCATCTGCCTGGACGTGACCAGCGGTGCCATCCTGGGCATGGCCTCCTACCCCAACTACGACCTCAACGACTACTCCGCCATCTATACCCAGGCCCTGCAGCAGCAGCTGGCGGCGGCCTCGGAGGAGACCTACGGCGACACCCTGCAGCAGCTGCAGTACCTCCAGTGGCGCAACAAGTGCATCAACGACACCTATGAGCCCGGCTCCACCTTCAAGATCCTGACGCTGGCCATGGCCCTGGAGGAGGGGGTGGCCACCACCTCCAGCACCTACGACTGCAAGGGCTACCTCATGGTGCCCGGCTGGAGCCAGCCCATCCACTGCGACAAGCGCGCCGGCCACGGCCACCAGACCCTGGCCGAGGCCACGGCCAACTCCTGCAACCCCGCCTTCATGACCATGGGCTTTGGCCTGGGGACCGACACCTTCTACTCCTATATGGAGTCCTTCGGCTTGAGGGAGACCACCGGTGTGGACCTCCAGGGCGAGCAGGAGGGGCTGGCGGCGGAGAAGGACAATTTTAACCTGGTGGACCTGGCCACCTACTCCTTTGGCCAGAACTTCACCGTGACGCCCCTGCAGCTCATCGCCGCCCAGGCGGCCTGCGTCAACGGCGGCTACCTCTACACCCCCTATGTGGTGGAGAAGATCGTGGACAGCGACGGCAACGTGGTCAGCCAGCACGACGCCACCCCCGTCCGGCAGGTGGTCAGCGAGGAGACCAGCAGGACCGTGTGCGAGATCCTGCAGAACGTGGTGGACAACGGCACCGGCCGCAACGGCGCCGTGGCCGGCTACCGGGTGGGCGGCAAGACCGGGACGGCGGAGAAGAGCGGCAGCGAGGACGTGGTGGTCTCCTTCGTGTGCTTTGCCCCGGCGGACGACCCCCAGGTGATGATCCTCATGACCCTGGACAGCCCCGGCCGGGACACCGGCACCTACGTCTCCGGCGGCCAGATGGTGGCCCCCACCACCAGCGCCATCCTGGAGGACATCCTGCCGTACCTCGGCATCTCCCCGGAGTACTCCGCCGAGGAGGTGGTGGGCGCCGACGCCACGGTCCCCAACGTGGTTGGGATGACCCTGGAGGAGGCGGAGGCCCGCTTGACGGAATATGGGTTCGGCAAGTACCGGGTGGAGGGGGACGGCGATGAGGTCACCGACCAGACGCCCCTGGGCGGGGCCATTGTGCCGGCCAACGCGGAGATCATCCTCTACATGGGGGAGGAAAAGCCCACGGACCCCTGCGTGGTCCCCAATGTGGTGGGGCTCTCCGCCTCCCGGGCAAACGAGGCCCTCACGGACGCGGGCCTTATCATGAAGGTGACTGGCAACACCGACTCCGCCAGCAGCACCGTGATCGCCATGAGCCAGTCGGCGGAGGCGGGGACGGAGCTGGCGGCGGGCAGCGTGGTGGAGGTCCGCTTTGGCGACACCTCCATTGTGGACTGACCCCGGCGGACTAAAGGACGGGAAACCGTCATATACTCCCTATACAGCCCCCCGCCCGCCGCGGGCGGGGAGGAAGAACGAAAGAAGGTTGTTTCATGCAGCTGAAGGAGCTTTGCAGCGGCCTTGCCATCCTGGCGTCCAACGCGGATTTAACCAGGGAGGTGGGCGGCGTCAGCCACGACTCCCGCACCACGAAGCCCGGCGACCTCTTTGTGGCCATGCCCGGCTATGAGACCGACGGCCACCGCTTTATCCCCGCGGCGCTGGAGCGGGGGGCGGCCTGCGTTTTGTGTGAGCGCCCCCCGGAGGGCGGCGCGCCCTACATCCAGGTGGCCGACAGCCGCCGGGCGCTGGCGGTCATCGGGGCCAACTATTTTGGCCACCCCGCCCGGGAGATGACCATGGTGGGCGTCACCGGCACCAACGGCAAGACCAGCACCACCTACCTCCTCAAGGCCGTCCTGGAGCAGGCGGCGGGGGCCAAGGTGGGCCTCATCGGCACCAACCAGAACATGATCGGCGGCCAGGTCCTCCACACCGAGCGGACCACGCCGGAGTCCTTTGAGCTCCAGGGGCTGCTGCGGCAGATGGCGGACGGGGGGTGCACCCATGTGGTCATGGAGGTCTCCTCCCACGCCCTGGTGCTGGACCGGGTGTACGGCATCCCCTACGCCGTGGGCATCTTCACCAACTTGACCCAGGACCACCTGGATTTCCACAGGACCATGGAGGCCTACTGCGACGCCAAGGCCACCCTGTTTCAAAACTGCGCTGTGGGGGTCTACAACGCCGACGACCCCTGGAGCCGGCGGCTCCTGCGCGCGGCGTCCTGCCGCCGGGTATCCTTTGGGCTGCGGTCCGGGGAGCTCCGGGCGGAAAATATCCGGCTCTCCGCCGCCGGCGTGGCCTTTGACGCGGTGGAAAATGGGGCCTCCGCAAACATAGAGGTTGCCATACCCGGGGAGTTTATGGTATATAATACCCTTGGCGTCCTAGCCGCCGCCCAGGCTCTGGGCGTGTCCCTCCAGGACAGCGCCCGGGTGCTCCGCGCCGCCCCCCATGTGAAGGGGCGGGTGGAGCCGGTGCCCACCGACGGGGACTACGCCATTTTGATCGACTATGCCCACACGCCGGACGCGCTGGAGAACGTGCTCAAGGCGGTCCGGGGCTTTGCAAAAGGCCGGGTGGTGGCCCTCTTCGGCTGCGGCGGCGACCGGGACCGGACCAAGCGGCCGAAGATGGGGCGCATCGGCGCGGCGCTGTCGGACTTTGCCATCATCACCTCGGATAACCCCCGCACGGAGGATCCCGCCGCCATCATCGCCGACATCCTGCCGGGGGTGGAGGAGACGGGGACGCCCTACGCGGTGGTGGCCAACCGGGTGGAGGCCATCCACTACGCCATCGACCACGCCCTGCCGGGGGACGTCATCGTCCTGTGCGGCAAGGGCCACGAGGACTACCAGGAGATCAACCACCAGAAGCACCATCTCGACGAGCGGGAGGTGGTGGCGGAGTACCTGGCCCGGCGCCGGGGAAACGGATAACGAAAGAGCCTGTTGGACGCGGGCCAGAGGGAGAATACTATGGATATGATATTAGCCTGTCTCATCAGCTTTGCCGTCACCGCCCTGGTGGGCGGCAAGGTGATCCTGCCTGCCCTGCGCCGGATGAAGGCCGGCCAGAGCATCCGGGAGGACGGCCCCAAGTGGCACGCCGGCAAGGCCGGCACCCCCACCATGGGCGGGCTGATGTTCATTCTGGGCATCGGCGCGGCGGTGGTGGCGGCAGGGTGGCGGCAGATGCTGGAGGGGGAGTTTGTCCACCTCTACGTCTACCTCTTCGCCCTGGTGTTCGGCGCCATCGGCTTTTTTGACGACTACCAGAAGGTCCGCCACCACCAGAATCTGGGGCTCACCGCCATGCAGAAGTTCCTGCTCCAGGTGGCGGCGGCCATCGCCTTCCTGGCGCTGATGCGCCTGGAGAACATGCTGACGCCGGACCTCTACATCCCCTTTGTGAACCTCTCGGTCCACATCAGCTGGCCGGTGTACCTGGTCTTTTCCGCCTTTGTCATTGTGGGGACGGTAAACGCGGTGAACATCACCGACGGGCTGGACGGCCTGGCCACCACGGTGACCATTCCGGTGGCGCTGTTTTTCGTGTCCGTGGCCACCTGGTGGGGCTACCGGCAGCTGGGGATCTTCGCCGGGGCGATGCTGGGGGGGCTTTTGGCCTTCCTGCTCTTCAACGCCCACCCGGCCAAGGTCTTCATGGGGGACACCGGCTCCCTCTTCCTGGGAGGGGCGGTGGCGGCCATGGCCTTTGCCTTCGACATGCCCCTGGTCCTCATCTTCGTGGGGATCATCTACATCATAGAGACCCTTTCGGATATTATCCAGGTGGCCTATTTCAAGGCCACCCACGGCAAGCGGATCTTCAAAATGGCCCCCCTCCACCACCACTTTGAGCTGTGCGGGTGGAGCGAGATGAAGATTGTGGTGCTCTTTACGGCGGTGTCCGCCCTGTTCTGCGCCCTGGCCTACTTCGGCGTCATGGGCAGGAATCTGATGGCCTAAGGGCGAGTCTTTTGGGAAAAGGGAGAGTTGCATGACCCAGGAAGAGCGGCGGCAGCGCCAGCGGGAAAAACGACATAAGGTGCGGGAGCTGCAGGAGATGGCCAAGGGGCCGGTGGACCTCCCCTTCCTAATACTGGTGCTGATGCTGACGGTGATCGGGCTCATCATGCTCTTCTCCGCCAGCTTTCCCTCCGCCATGAACGAATACGCCGATCCCACCCACTACGTCCGCAGCCAGGCGGTGGCCGCCGCCGCGGGCATCGCGGCCATGCTGGCCATGGGCAAGTTCAACTACCAGCGGCTGCGGGGCGTGGCCACCATCGCCCTTTTGGGCTCCATGTTCCTGCTGCTGTGCGTGCTGGTGCCGGGCCTCGGCCTCAGCGAGGGCGGCGCCACCCGGTGGCTGCGGCTTTTCCTGGTGACGGGCCCCACCTACCAGCCCTCGGAGCTGGCAAAGCTGGGCATCATCATCTACTTTGCCGCCACCATCTCCCAGCGGAAGGACCGGATGCGGACCTTCCGCTACGGCATCCTGCCCTACGCCCTCATCCTGGGGGTCTACGCGGTGCTGATGCTGATGGAGCCCCACATGTCCGGCTGCATCCTGCTTTTGGGCATCGGGGCGGTGATGATGGTGGTGGGCGGCATGCAGTGGGGGTGGATCGCCGCCGGCGGCGCCCTGGCCGGCGGGGGGCTGTATATGATGCTCTTCACCGACTTGATGGAGAAGATCGGCTACAACTCCAGCCGCATCAAGACCTGGCGGGACCCCTGGTGGGACGCCGGGGACAAGAGCTACCAGATGGCCCAGAGCCTTATCGCCATCGGCTCCGGCGGCCTTCTGGGCGTTGGCCTGGGGAAGAGCCGGCAGAAGTTCATGTTCCTCCCCGAGGAGCACAACGACTTCATCTTCGCCATTGTCTGCGAGGAGCTGGGCTATCTCGGGGCGGGGCTGATACTGATCCTCTTCGCCCTTTTGATCCTCCGGGGCTACTGGATCGCCATCCACGCCAGGGACCGGTTCGGCGCGCTGCTGGTGATCGGGGTTGTCACCCAGATCGGGCTGCAGACCTTTTTGAACGTGGCGGTGGTGACGGGGCTGATTCCGGCCACCGGCATCTCCCTGCCCTTCTTCAGCTACGGGGGCACGGCGCTGATGATCCAGCTGTTTGAGGTGGGGATTGTCCTCAGCGTGTCCCGGCAGATGCCGGCGATGAAGGCGGGATAGCATTCGTTTTGGATGGCAGGCCATCCAAAACGAGATTTTGCGGCCGCTGCGCGCGCCCTGCGGGCACACTTGCTGCCGAGCGGTATTTTTCCGACGCGCATGTCGCCGGGAAAATGGATAAAACAGAGCACACTAGGAAACTGCAGAGTGTGTTTCCAAGGCGCATGTCCTTGGAAACATAATGGGAAGAAACAGGCACGGAAAAGGCAGATTTTGATTTCCGGCGGTATGGCCTGGTTTTAGGTCCGCCGGTTCCCTCCGGCACAGCCGGTGGGAACATTCCAACAGAGAAGGGAGGAGGGCGGATATGCGGGTGATCTTTACCTGCGGCGGCACTGCCGGCCATGTGAACCCCGCCCTGGCCCTGGCGGGGCTGATGCAGCAGCGGCAGCCGGGGACCCAGGTGCTCTTTGTAGGGGCCAACCGCGGCATGGAGCGGCGGCTGGTGGAGAAGGCGGGCTACCCCTTCCAGGCGGTGGAGATCTCCGGGTTCCACCGCTCCCTCAGCCCCAGGCAGCTGGCTTACAACCTGATGAGCCTGCACAACTACTTCAAGGCGCCCCACGAGGCGAAAAAGCTGCTGGATGCCTTCCAGCCGGACCTGGTGGTGGGGACGGGGGGCTACGCCAGCTACCCCATGATCCGTGCCGCCGCCGCCCGGGGCATCCCCACGGCCATCCACGAGTCCAACGCCGTGCCCGGCCTCACCACAAAGCTGCTGGAGCCCTACGCCGACGTGATCATGGTGGGCTTTGAGGACTGCCGCGGCAGCTACCACCACCCGGAGAAGGTCCGCGTCACCGGAACCCCTGTCCGGGGGGACTTTTTCGCCCTCACCCGGGAGCAGGCCAAGGCGCGGATGGGGATGGACGAGGGCAAGGCCCTGGTGCTCTCCTTCTGGGGGAGCCTGGGGGCCAAGGTGATGAACCGGCAGATGGCCGACTTCATCACGGAGGAGGTCAAGTCCAGCAAATTCCACCACATCCACGGCGCCGGCTCCTACGGCTACCCCATGATCCACCGGATCCTGAAGGAGCGGGGGATCGACATGGAACGGCAGCTGATGGTGGAGATCCGGGAGTATATCTACGACATGGCCCTGGTGATGCGGGCGGCGGACCTGGTGCTCTGCCGGGCGGGCGCCTCCACCATCAGCGAGCTGACCGCCTTGGGGACGGCGGCCATCATGGTGCCCTCCCCCAACGTGACCAACAACCACCAGGAGAAAAACGCCCGGGTGCTGGCGGACCACGGCGCGGCCCGCATGCTCCGGGAGGAGGAGAGCAGCGGCGCGCTGCTGCTGCAAAACACCCTGGAGATCCTCCAAAACCCGGCGGAGCGCCGGCAGATGGAGGAGAGCATGGCGGCCCTGGGGGTGCCGGACGCCAACGAGCGGATCTACCGGACCGTGATGGGCCTTCTGCAGTAGAGGCGCCGCCCTGCCCATGACAAACGAGGAACCTGCCGCATAGAATGATGTAGTTTTTGGGAAAATCATCTGCGGAGGGGTTTCTATGGGAGACTATTATATCCAGGGGGGCCGGGCGCTGGAGGGCGCGGTGCGGGTCCAGGGGGCCAAGAACAGCGTCCTGCCCATCCTGGCCGCCACGCTGCTGCACCCCGGGACGTCGGTGCTGAAAAACTGTCCCCGCCTGCGGGATGTGGAGGCGTCCATCCAGATCCTGCGCCACCTGGGCTGCGCGGCCCGCTGGGAGGAGGGCGCTCTGGTGGTGGACGCCTCCGCGCCGTCGCGGTGGGACATCCCGGATCACCTCATGCGCTCCATGCGCTCGTCGGTGATCTTCCTGGGGGCCATCCTCAGCCGCTTTGGCCGGGCGGAGCTGTCCATGCCGGGGGGGTGCGAGCTGGGGCCGCGGCCCATCGACCTGCACCTGGCGGCCCTAAGGCAGCTGGGGGCCGTGATCGACGAGGGCGGCGGACGGCTGTGCTGTGAGGCCCCCGCCCTGCTGGGGCGGGAGCTGACGCTGTCCATGCCCAGCGTGGGCGCCACGGAGAACGCCGTCCTGGCCGCCTGCGGCGCTCGGGGGATCACCACCATCCTCAACGCCGCCCGGGAGCCGGAGATCGTGGACCTGGAGCGGTTCCTCACCGCCATGGGCTGCCGCGTCCAGGGCTGCGGCAGCTCCACCATCACCGTGGAGGGGCGGCAGCCCACCCACGACGCCGTACATACCGTGATGCCCGACCGGATCGTGGCGGCCACCTACCTGGCCGCCGCGGCCGCCGCCGGGGGCGACATCTGGCTGCAGGGGGTGGACTACCGCCACCTCTCCACCGTGACGGCCGCCCTCCACGAGGCGGGCTGCCTGGTGGAGAGCCGGGGGACGGAGATCCACCTCCAGCGCCGGGGGCGGCTGAAGGGCATCCGCCCGGTGCGGACGTCCCCCTACCCCGGCTTTCCCACCGACGCCCAGGCGGTGCTGATGGCGGCCCTGCTGCGTAGCCAGGGGACCACCGTATTTGTGGAGAATATCTTTGACAGCCGCTACCGCCATGTGGATGAGCTGTGCCGCCTGGGGGCGGACATCCGGGTGGAGGGCCGGGTGGCGGTGGTCTGCGGGGTGGAGCGGCTGCGGGGCGCGGCCATGGAGTCCACCGACCTCCGGGGCGGCGCGGCCATGGTGGTGGCGGCGCTGGCGGCGGAGGGGGAGAGCCGCGTAGGCGGCACGGCCCACATCCGCCGGGGCTATGAGGACATCCTTAGGGACCTCAGGCACCTGGGCGCGGCGGCGGAGGAGCGCTGAGGCGGCGCGGGCCGCCCCAAGGAGCAGACGAGAATCCTGGAAGGCGGCGGAGGGCCGCCCGCAGAGAGAAAGGCAGGGGAGGACAGATGGCAAGAAGGCGCCGCAACCGGCGGTACCGCCGCAGCAGGCTGACGGTGCCCTTCCGCATCCTGTCCTTCTTCCTCATCTGCGGCGCCATCCTGGCCGCCCTCCTGCTGTTTTTCAAGGTGCAGACCGTCACCGTGGCGGGCAACAGCCGCTACACCCAGGAGGAGATCCTGGCGGTGACGGACATCCAGGAGGGGGAGAACCTCTTCCTCATCAACAAGTACGCCGTGGCCAGCGCCATTACGGGGCAGCTGCCCTATGTGGAGGCGGTGCAGATCCGCCGCAGCCTCCCCGACGGCATCGTGATCGAGGTACAGGAGTGCGAGCCGGTGGCGGCGGTGGTCCAGGGGGAGGAGGCCTGGCTCATCAGCGCCAGCGGCAAGCTCCTGGAGAAGGTGACGGAGAGCGGCGCCTGGAGGTATCTGAAGGTCCGGGGCTGCGAGCTGTTGCTGCCCACGGTGTCCACCATCGCCCAGCTCCCCGCCGACGGCACCATCACCCGGGAGGAGCTGCTGTCCCTCCTGGCGGTGCTGCGGGAGCGGGGGATGCTGGAGCAGACGGCGTGGATCGACTGCAGCGACCCGGAAAAGCTGGTGATGCGCTACGCCGGCCGCTTTGACGTGGAGCTGCTGTACACCGCGGATTTCAGCAAAAAGCTGAAGGCGCTGGAGGAGATCATCGGCTATCTGGAGGACAACGAGACCGGCACCATCCTTTTGACCATGCCGGACAAGAGCAGTTTCAAGCCCCATGCCATTTCCTGAGGGCGCGGCGCCCAGACAGCCGCGCCCCCTTTTCCCATAAAAAATCTCAAAAAAACCAAGGCTTTGCTATTGACCTGGGTGGCAAAGTGGAATACAATAGAAATACTTGTAAGTACTTTATCTTGGGGGATTTCCCCCCAATTCGATACAACACATGGTAGGAGGAACTGTCATGGGATTTGAACTGGTCACCGCTCCCGACACGGTGGTGAAAATCAAAGTCATCGGTGTGGGCGGCGGCGGCAACAACGTGGTTAACCGCATGGTGCGCTCCGGTACCCGTGGCGTGGATTTTGTCGCAATCAATACGGACAAGCAGGCGCTGAACATGTCCAGCGCATCCTATAAGATCCAGATCGGCGAGAAGCTGACCCACGGCCAGGGGGCCGGCAGCGACCCGGAGGTGGGCCGCAAGAGCGCCGAGGAGAGCCGCAACCAGATCTCCAAGGCCCTGGAGGACACGGACATGGTCTTCATCACCGCCGGCATGGGCGGCGGCACCGGCACCGGCGCGGCCCCCATCGTGGCGGAGATCGCCAAGGAGCAGGGGATCCTCACCGTGGGCGTGGTGACCAAGCCCTTCGGCTTTGAGGGGCGGCGGCGGATGCAGCAGGCGGAGGCCGGCATCGAGGAGCTGCGGCAGAAGGTGGACTCCCTGGTCATCATCCCCAACGAGCGCCTCAAGCACGCCACCGACCAGAAGATCACCTTTGCCAACGCCTTCGAGATCGCCGACGATGTGCTGCGCCAGGCGGTGCAGTCCATCTCCGATCTGATCCGGGACACCGGCTTTATCAATCTGGACTTCGCCGACGTCACCGCCATCATGAAAAACGCCGGCCTTGCCCACATGGGCGTGGGCCGGGCCGCGGGGAAGGGCAAGGCGGAGGAGGCCGCCCGCATGGCCATCTCCAGCCCGCTGCTGGAGACCTCCATCAACGGCGCCCGGGGCATCCTCATCAACGTCACCGGCTCCACGGATATCGGCCTGGAGGAGGTGGAGCAGGCCGCCAGCCTGGTCCAGTCCGCTGTACATCCCGACGCGCTCACCATTTTCGGCGCCACCTTCGACGAGGAGATGGACGACGAGATCCGCGTCACCGTCATTGCCACCGGCTTTGATGAGAAGCCCAAAGGGGAGGCCGGCGCCCCGAGCGCTGAGCAGAAGGCCCCCAAGGGGGACGCCCGCAGCGAGTTTGACAAGCTCCTGGGCGGCGCGCTCTTCAGCGGCGGCGAGGAGAAGAAACCGGCCGGCGGGGAGGAAGAGGACGACCCCTTTGCCGACATCATCAAGATTTTTGACAACAAATAGGGGACAGGTCCGGCCTGTCCTGGGAAAAGATGGCAAAAGCCGCAGACTTTGGTCCGCGGCTTTTGTTTTTTCCCGGGAGAAGAGGGGATGCCGATTTTTCCCTGCCAGCGCCGCCGCAATTTAGAAACCGCCGCCGCGGTTTTTTCTGACCCGGCGGGACACAGTATGGGGTGCCGCCGCGGGGACCGAAGGGCGGCAAAACACAGAAAGGGGTGATCCAATGGATGAAACCACAGGAACAACCAAAAGACCGAAGGGTGCGCCGGTGGGCGGCGGGGTTGACGGCGGCACTGGCAATTTTTTCCTGCTGCGCTGTGCCGGCCCAGGCGGCGGCCCAGCCGGCTGTCACCGTCACTAGTATGCCCACGGCGCTGGTTCCTATCGGCCACACCGTGGGGATCAAGCTCTTTTCCGACGGCGTTTTGGTGGTAGGGCTGGCAGAGGTGGAGACGGAGGCGGGCGCCGCCGCGCCGGCAAAGGCCGCCGGGCTGCGGGTGGGCGACTTCATCGTGGAGATCAACGGGGAGGACGTGGAGAGCACCGAGCAGTTTCAGAGCATCGTGGCCGCCTCCGCCGGCGGCGCCATGGAGCTGACCGCCCGGCGGAACGGGAAAACCGTCGCGGTGGAGGCCGCCGCCGTGGAGTGTACCGACGGCGTGTGGCGGATGGGCGCCTGGATCCGGGACAGCCTGGCCGGCATCGGCACCATGACTTTCTATGACCCGGACAACGGCGTCTTTGCCACCCTGGGCCACGGCATCAACGACACGGACACGGGCCTCCTCATGCCTCTGGAGGTGGGCAGCATCATGCCCTCCACCGTGAAAGCGGTCAAGCGGGGGGAGAGCGGCGCGCCGGGGGAGCTGCGGGGGGACTTTGACCTAACCCGGGACGTGGGCAGCCTCTACGCCAACACCGCCTGCGGCGTGTTCGGCAGGGCGGAGACCTGCCCCGTGGCCACGGACCGCGCCGCGGTGCCCGTGGCAAAGCCCCAGGAGGTCCACACCGGCCCCGCCACGATTTTGGCCAACGTCTCCGGCGACACGGTGGAGGAGTATGACATCCAGATCGTGAAGCTCTGCGGCGGCTCCGGCGAGACCCAGAACTTTGTGCTGGAGGTCACCGATCCGGAGCTCCTGGCGGCCACCGGCGGCATCGTCCAGGGCATGAGCGGCAGCCCCATCCTGCAGGGTGGGAAGCTTGTCGGCGCGGTGACCCACGTCATGGTGGATGACAGCGCCTGCGGCTACGGCATCTATCTGACCAATATGCTCTCCGCCGCCTACGGCCTCGCCGGGGGCTGACGGGGTTGAAATTCGACAAAAAATGACAAATTTCCCGAGACAGTCGAAAAAGAGAGGAAGATTTTCTGTCCCGAAGAGCGGGATTCGACTTGAAAATCCTGTCCCATTATGCTAATTTATTGCTAAGGTCAACTGAAGCTTCAAGATTTCGTCTAAACCAGGGCAGAAACGGTGAGGACGGGCCAAATATGGAATTTTTGGAAAAGGAATGAGGCATCATGGAGAACAGGGTAAAAGTTGTTTTGGCGGATGGAAACGAGGCGTACCGCGGCAAGCTGGCCGCCCAGGCGGAGGAGAGCGGCCTGTTTGATGTGGTCGGCTCCACGGGGGACGGCAGCGAGGTGCCCTCCCTGGTGGAGCGCACCGGGGCGGAGCTGGTGGTAATGGATCTGGTCCTGCCCGGATTGGACGGGCTGAGCATCCTGCGCCGCCTCCACGCCATGGGGGAGGCGGCGCCCAGGGTGGTGGCGGTGTCCTCCTTCTGCAGCCCCCGGACAATGGCGGAGGCCGGCGCGCTGGAGGTGGTCTATTTCGTGGCAAAGCCCTGCGCGGAGGACGTGGTCATCGAGCGGATGCGCGCGGCGGTGGCCCAGAGCGAGGAGCTGGAGGAGCACGCGCCGGGGCTGGAGAGCCTGGTGACCTCCATCATCCACGAGGTGGGAGTCCCCGCCCACATCAAGGGCTACCAGTACGTCCGGGAGGCCATCATGATCGCCGTGGAGGACATGGAGGTCATCAACTCCGTCACCAAGGTCCTCTATCCCGAGGTGGCCCGGCGCTACGGCACCACCGCCTCCCGGGTGGAGCGGGCCATCCGCCACGCCATCGAGGTGGCCTGGGACCGGGGCGATCTGGAGACGCTGCAAAAGTTTTTCGGCTATACCGTCTCCAACTCCAAGGGCAAGCCCACCAACAGCGAGTTTATCGCCATGATCTCCGACCGGATTCGGCTGCAGCTGAAGGTGAAACGCTGAAACGCCCGGCGGGGGCCTCAGCGGCGGAAAAAGCGAAGGGCGGAGAATCCAGTTTTGGATTCTCCGCCTATGTTTTGCCCGGCCGCGGGGGCAGCCGGCGGCACTCACAGCCGGCGGCCCCGCCACTGGCTGGCCGCCGCGTGGTAGGGGACGGTCCGGCTGTTGTGGAACTCCACAAATTTCAGCGCGTATACGTCCCCCGAGATATAGCGGTCGTGCTCCGGCTGGTAGATGACGATGTAGTCGCTGCCCACGGTGTGCAAAATGCCCTGCCAGACGACGGAGCTGTCCGTCCCCAGCTGGAAGGTGGCCACGATGAAGTGGCCCGTGTTCCGGGCCAGGAGGCTCTTGAGGGAGCTGTCGTAGGCCTCGGCGTTGGTCATGGGGTGGACGGTGGCCTCCACGGAGACGGGGTTTGAGATGTCCAGCCCGCCGCGGCCCTCCGCGGGGCTGCCGGCGGCCGCCGGCTGGGCCGGGACGGCGGGCCAGAGGGTTTCGCCGCCCCCGGGCGCCTGGGCGGCAGCGGCCTGGCTGTCGCCGCTCCAGTACAGGGCGGGGTCGGCCGGATAGGTTTGGGTCATACAGAAAACACTCCTTCCCGTTGTATCAAGTGCTGTAGTAGGCGTCGGTGGGGTTATAAAAGCAGTGGTCGCCGATGCGGATCTCCCAGTACCCCACATCCGAGGGAAAGCGGGAGCGGCAGTTGGGGCTGAAGGGGTTGTAGAACCACAGGGCGCTGGCCACCTCCGGCAGGCGGTTGCCGGCGATGGCCCAGTCGGCGATCTCATAGTGGATGGCCTCCGGGCGCATGTTGTAGATGTTCTGGGGGTTGTAGGCGCCGCTCTCCGTCTCGCTGGCGCAGACGAACTGGTAGGGCTGGAAGACGATGTTGCGAAGGCTCCCCCGGCCCACCCGGGCGTATTCGCCGCCCTTGGCGTTGACCCGGTTCATCACCACGGTGGCCACCGCCTTCATCCCCCGCTCCCCCTCGCCCCCCGCCTCGCACTGGATCAGCCGCGCCAGCAGCTCTCTGTCAGAATAAGCCATAGAAAAACCTCCCTGTCTGTCCGCGAAAGGGGCGGGGTGCCTCGGCCAAGGCCGGGGCGCGGCGTCCCGCGGGGCGGGCGGACGCCCGGCGCGCCTCCTCCGCTTGTTACCAGTGTATGGCGCGGGGAGGGAATTGGTGCTGGACAAGGGGCGGGCGGTGTGGTATGCTGGTGCCTGTACGGAAGGAGGAGACAACCATGACCTACAGCTATCGCCCCAAGGGGGTCTGCTCGCAGAAGATGGACGTGGAGATCCAGGACGGTATCATCCGCTCCGTTAGGATCCAGGGCGGCTGCAGCGGCAACCTCCAGGGGATCTCCCGGCTGGTGGAGGGGATGCCCGTGGAGGAGGCTATCCGCCGCATGGAGGGGATCCGCTGCGGCTTTAAGGAGACGTCCTGCCCGGATCAGCTGTCCATCGCCCTGCGCCAGGCGCTGCAGCAGGCGTAAAGACGCCCGGCGGGACAGAGGGCCAAAAAAAGAGACTGCGAAATTTCGCAGTCTCTTTTCTGTTTGTATCCGGCTGGATCCGGGCCGGGGCGCTAGGACTTCCTGTTCCGTCGGGCCTTGGCCTTTGCCGCCAGGCGCGCCTTGGCCCGGGCCAGGGCCCCCTGGGAAAAGCCGTACTCCTTCTGGCTGACCGGCAGGGTCTCCAGGCGCTTTTGCGCCCGGGCCATGGCCCGCTCCGCCCGCTTAGAGTCGATTTCGCTGGGGCGCTCGGCCGTGGCCACCAGCAGCACGGCGGCGTCGGGGACGATCTCAACAAAGCCCCGGCCGACGGCGGCGATGTGCCACCGCCCGTCCACCGTGCAGTACTCCAAAACGCCGTTTTCCACCGCCGTCACCGTGGGGGCGTGGCCGGCCAGGACGCCGTAGGACCCGTCCAGCGCCGGCAGGATGAGGGAGGTCACCTGGCCGGAGAAAAAGCTCCGCTCCGGCGTGAGGATCTCCAGAAGAAAGGAGCGCGCCATCCTATTCCACCCCCATCTCCTTGCCCTTGCGGTAGACGTCGTCGATGCTGCCGGCCATGCTGAAGGCGGCCTCGGGGTAGTGGTCCAGCTCGCCGCCCAAAATGGCCTCAAAGCTGCGGAGGGTGTCCTCCAGTTTCACATACCGGCCCTCCAGGCCCGTGTAGGTCTCGGCCACGAAGAGGGGCTGGGAGAAGAACTGCTGGATGCGGCGGGCCCGCTCCACGGACCGCTTATCCGCCTCGCTCAGCTCCTCCATGCCCAAGATGGCGATGATGTCCTGCAGCTCCCGGTAGCGCTGCAGCAGCTCCTGGGTGGCCCGGGCCACCCAGTATTGCCGCTTGCCCACCGTCTCCGGCTCCAGGATGCGCGAGGTGGACTCCAGCGGGTCCACCGCCCTGTATATGCACTGCTCCACGATCTTCCGGCTGAGCACCGTCTGGGCGTCCAGATGGGTGAAGGTGGTGGCGGGGGCGGGGTCGGTCAAGTCGTCGGCGGGGACGTACACCGCCTGGACGGAGGTGATGGCGCCGTTGCGGGTGGAGGTGATCCGCTCCTGGAGGGAGCCCATCTCCTCGGCCAGGGTGGGCTGGTAGCCCACGGCGGAGGGCATCCGCCCCATGAGGGCCGACACCTCGCTGCCGGCCTGGACGTAGCGGAAGATGTTGTCGATAAAGAGCAGCACATCCTCCCGCTCCCGGTCCCTAAAGTACTCCGCCATCGTCAGGCCCGTCAGCGGCACCCGCATCCGGGCCCCCGGCGGCTCGTTCATCTGGCCGAAGACCAGGGCGGTCTTGGAGAGCACGCCGCTCTCCCGCATCTCCCGCCACAGGTCGTTGCCCTCCCTCGTCCGCTCGCCCACGCCGGTGAAGATGGAGTAGCCGCCGTGGTTGGTGGCGATGTTGTGGATCAGCTCCTGGATCAGCACCGTCTTGCCCACGCCAGCCCCGCCGAAGAGGCCGATCTTGCCGCCCCGGGCGTAGGGGGCCAGAAGGTCGATGACCTTGATGCCGGTCTCAAAGATGTCCACGGCGGGCAGCTGCTCGGCGTAGGGGGGCGGCGCGCGGTGGATGGACCAGCGGTCCTCCGCCTCCACCTGGCCCAGGCCGTCGATGCTCTGGCCCAGGACGTTGAACATCCGGCCCAGCACCGCCTTGCCCACGGGCACCTGGATGGGGCCGCCGGTGGAGATGACCTCCATGCCGCGGCTGAGCCCCTCGGTGGGGGAGAGGGTGATGCAGCGGACGGTGTCGTTCCCGATGTGCTGCGCCACCTCCATCACCTGGCCCTTGGCGCCGGAGATCTGCAGCGCCTCGTCAATGGCGGGCAGCTGCCCACCGGGAAAGGCCACGTCCACCACCGGTCCCAGCACCTGTGTGATTGTTCCAGTCAAATGGTTCATAAGCGCTCAAACCTTTCAAACTTCGTTGGAGAACAGGCCCGATCCGCCCACAATCTCCGTAATCTCCTGGGTAATGGCGGACTGGCGGGCCTGGTTATAGGAGAGGGACAGCTTTTTCACCAGCTCCTTGGCGTTGTCCGTGGCCGTCTGCATGGCGGTCATCCGGGCGTTCTGCTCGGAGCAGAAGGCCTCCACCAGGCTGCCGTAGAGGACGCCGGTGAGGTAGCTGGGGACGATGCGGTCCAGCACCGCGGCGGGGGAGGGGACATACTCCACCTGCTGGCAGGCGTCCTCCGCCTTCTGGGGGTGGGAGAACCGCTCCTCCGCCAGGGGCAGCAGCTGCAGCTGCTTGACCTCCAGCTCCAGGGCGTTGACCATTTCGGTGTAGATGATATGGATCTCGTCCAGCTCCCGGCGGAGGAACTGCTCCACCAGCCCCTCCGAGAGGCTGCGCACCTGGGCGATGGAGGGGTCCTGCCCGCCGGGGAGGGCCTGCTCCACCGGGTACCCCGCCTCCGAGAAGAAGGCACGGCCCACCTGCCCGACCACATAGAGCCTGGGGTGCGGCGCGGTCCGCAGCCGCTCCTGGGCCGCCTGCAGCACGTTGTGGTTGTAGGCGCCGGCCAGGCCCTTGTCGCTGGTGACAATGAGGAAGGCGGCCTTCCGCTCCTCCGGGGGGATCTCGCCGCGCAGGTCAAAGAAGGGGTGCTGCAGATCCTGGGAGCGGCGGAGGATATTGGCGATGGTGGTATGGATCTTCATAAAGTAGGGGAGCACATCGCTCAGCTGTTTTCTGGCCCGGCGCAGGTTGGCCGAGGAGATCAGATACATGGCGTTGGTGATCTTCAGCGTCTGCTGGACGCTTTTGATGTGGTCCCGGATCTCCTTGATGCCGGTCATACCGGCGCACCTCCTTTCCGATGGCGGTTATTCCCCACGGAACGCCGCCTTACAGGTGTCAAGGGTGTTCCGGATGGTCTCCACCGCCGTGCCGCTGAGGGAGCCGCTGGCCTGGATCTCCTCCAGGACGTCCTGGTGCTCCGTCTCCATCCGCTCCATCAGCTGGTCGGCAAAGCCGCGGACCTGCTCCAATGGGATGTCGTCCAGCAGCCCCTGGGTGGCCACATACAGGAGGGTGGCCTGGCGGCTCACCGGCAGGGGGTGGTAGAGGGGCTGTTTCAAAAGCTCCAGAAGGCGGCGGCCGTGGTCCAGGGTCTGCTGGGTGGCCTTATCCAGGTCCGAGGAGAACTGGGTGAAGACCTCCAGCTCCCGAAACCGGGCCAGGTCGATCCGCAGCGTGCCGGCGGTCTTTTTGATGGCCCGGGTCTGGGCCGCGCCGCCCACGCGGGAGACGGAGAGGCCCACGTTGATGGCCGGCCGCTGGCCGGAGAAGAAGAGGCCGGACTCCAGGTAGATCTGCCCGTCGGTGATGGAGATGACGTTGGTGGGGATATAGGCCGACACGTCGCCGGCCTGGGTCTCGATGATGGGGAGGGCCGTGATGGAGCCGCCGCCGTACTCCTTGGTCACGCGGCAGGCGCGCTCCAGGAGGCGGCTGTGCAGGTAGAACACGTCGCCGGGGTAGGCCTCCCGGCCCGGCGAGCGCTTGAGCAGCAGGCTCAGCGTCCGATAGGCCACGGCGTGCTTGCTGAGGTCGTCGTAGACGATGAGGACGTCCCGCCCCCGCTCCATGAAGTACTCGCCCATGGCCGTGGCGGCGTAGGGCGCGATGTACTGCAGGGAGTGGCTGTCACCGGCGGTGGCGGAGACGATGATGCAGTGGTCCATGGCGCCATGGCTGCGCAGAGTCTCCTGGACGCGGGCCACGGAGGACGCCTTCTGGCCGATGGCCACATAGATGCAGATGACGCCGGTGTCCCGCTGGTTGAGCATGGTGTCCACGGCGATGGCGGTCTTGCCGGTCTGCCGGTCGCCCACGATCAGCTCCCGCTGGCCCCGGCCAATGGGCACCATGGCGTCGATGGCCAGGATGCCCGTCTGGAGGGGCACCGTCACCGGCTCGCGGGTGATGACGCCGCCGGCCTCCCGCTCCACGGGGTAGCGGTCGCTGGCGTCGATGGGGCCCAGGTCGTCGATGGGATCGCCCAGGGCGTTCACCACCCGGCCCAGCAGGCCCTCGCCCACGGGCACCTGGACGGTGCGGCCGGTGCGGCGGACGCTGCTGCCCTCGCCCAGGCCCTCCTCGCTTCCCAGGAGGATAATACCCACGCTGCCGCTGCGCAGGTCCATGACCATGCCCTCGGTGCCGTTCTCAAAGCGCACCAGCTCACCGTATACCGCCCGGTCCAGCCCGTCGGCGGTGGCGATGCCGTCGCCCACCTCCAGCACGGTGCCGAGCTCCAGCGCCTCGGCCCGGGGCTGGAAGCTCCGGATCTCCCGGCGCAGCGTCTCCACCAGCTCCGCGGCGTCGTCCGGCGCCGCAGCGCCGGTGCGCAGCGCCTCGTCCATCTGGCGCATGCGGCCGTGGACGCTGTAGTCATAGGTGTAGCCGTCCACGGTCAGGACGAAGCCGCCCGTCAGCTCCGGGTCCTCCCGGACCTCCAGGTCCTGCTCCGCCACGCCGTAGCGGCTGCGGAGGAACTCCAGCAGGCGCGCGCGGTGGGCGCTGTCAGGCAGCTGGGCGCAGCGCAGGATGCAGGGCTTGCTCATCTCTGCTCACCCGCCTCCCGCAGGAAGGCGTCGATGGCCTCGTTGCTGCCCACCGCCACCTTCTCCGCCGCGGCCACCGCCAGGTCCGCCGCCTCCCGGCGGACGCTGCGCAGCATGTTCTCCCGCTCCCGGCGGGTGCGCTCCTGGCTCTCCTCCAGGAGCTTCTTGGCCTGGG
>CALWXD010000043.1 GCA_944385425.1 uncultured Oscillospiraceae bacterium
CCCGCGTCCACGCTGGCGGCGATCTTGGCCGCGCAGGAGGGCTTGGCCCCGTCGCAGATGGTGCCGGAGATGATGGCGATGGCGTTGACGATGGTGTGGGCCACAGCGTCGTAGCTGCCGTCCAGCAGGTAGGCGATGCCCGCCCCGGCCCCCACCCCGGCGCTGACGGCGCCGCAGTAGGCGCTGAGGCGGCCGATGCCGCTCTTCTGCTGGATGGTGACAAGGTCGCTGACCAGGAGAGCCCGGCAGAGCTCGTCCTCCGTGGCGCCCAGGTGCCGGGCGTAGCGCGCCACCGGCACCGAGGCGGTGATGCCCTGGTTGCCGGAGCCGGAGACGATGACCACCGGCATCTCACAGCCGCTCATCCTGGCGTCGGACCCGGCGGCGGCCCAGGCCCGGGCCTCCGTCTTGATGTCCTGGGGGTAGTCCTTTAGGAGGATGGCGCCGATGCCGGCCCCCCAGCTGCTTTGGAGGCCCTCCTGGGCGATGGCGCAGTTGTAGCGGAGCTGCCGCTCCAAAAGGTCCCGGACCTTGGAGAGGTCCGCCGTGCCTGCAAACTCCAGGATATCCGCCACATTGAGGCAGCTCTTGTCGGTGAGGCTGTCCTCCGGGGAGTCGGAGATGGGCTTGTCCACCAGGACCTGGCCGTTTTTAGCGAGGTAGACAATGTTGGCGTGATTGTTGGCGATGCGGCACACCGCCGTGTCCGCCCCGGCCCAGCCGGTGATGCGGATGTCCAGCAGGTAGGGCGTCTCCGGGCAGAGGACCTCCATGGGGGTCTCGGCCTCATAGGCGGCGATGGCGGCGTGGGCGCTCTCCTCCACGGCGGAGATCACCTGCAGCCCCCTGTCCGCGTCGCCGGCCACGATCCCCGCGGCTACCGCCGCCTGGATGCCCTTGCGGCCGCCGGTGTTGGGGACGATGACGCTTTTGACGTTTTTCATGATGTTGCCGGAGACCTCGATCCGCAGCCGCTGCGGCAGGGCCCCCAGGGTTTTCCGCATGGTGGCGGCGCAGTAGGCCAGGGCGATGGGCTCCGTGCAGCCGGTGGCCAGCAGCAGCTCCTCCTGCAGGATGTGGATATAGGCTTCCTCTGTCTGATGGGTGAGCATGGTGTTCCTCTCCTTTTCCGATTTTCCCAAGGGCGCTCCCTGCCGCCCTACACCTGGCAGGGCAGGGAGTCGTCGTCACAGACCCAGTCCCGCACCTGGACCACGGTGTACTCCGTGGGGGTGTTGCGGATGACGACCTTTTCCAGCCCCGCGTTGATGATGAGACGGCGGCACATGGCGCAGCTGGTAGCGTCGGGGAGCAGCTCCCCCGTCACCGCGTCCTTCCCCACCAGGTACAGCGTGCCCCCCACCATGTCCCGGCGGGCGGCGGAGATGATGGCGTTGGCCTCGGCGTGGACGCTGCGGCACAGCTCATAGCGCTCCCCCCGGGGCACCTTCATGGCCTCCCGGGCGCAGTAGCCGATGTCCACGCAGTTTTTCCGGCCCCGGGGGGCGCCGTTGTAGCCGGTGGAGATGATCTCGTCGTTTTTGACAATGATGGCCCCGTAGCACCGCCTCAGGCAGGTGGCCCGGCCGATGACGGTCTGGGCGATGTCCAGGTAGTAGTTTTCCTTGCTGATTCTCGCCATAAAGCACCTCCGTATAGGAAAAAAGCCGTTTCTCTCCCTCCAGTATGCACGAAACGGGGGGAAAAAGCAAGCACAAAGCGCGCCCCGGCGGCCCGGCGCCCCGGCGGTCGGCGGCTTTCCGTAAAAAAACCGGGGGAAAAGGGAAAAATCCCTTGACTTTCCGGCGAAATCCTATATAATAATAGGGCTTGCAAATTGGCAGGCAGATCCTTGCTCCCGGCAGCGGCCGGGGGCCATCAGTCCAAAAGGAGGTGCAACAACATGGCAAAGGTATCTGCTGACTACGAGGTCGTCTATATCATCGACCCGGCTCTGGGCGAGGAGGCGATCGCCGCTACGGTGGAGAAGTTCAAGGCTCTGGCCGAGCAACACGGCAGCGCGGTGGAGGTGGATGAGTGGGGCAAGCGCAAGCTGGCCTACGCCATCGACTACAAGACCGAGGGCTACTATGTGCTGATGAGCTTTACCAGCGAGCCGTCCTTCCCCAAGGAGCTGGACCGCGTCCTGGGCATTACCGACGGGATCCTGCGCTCTCTGATCGTTTGCAAAAACGTCTAAGGGAGGGGAGACCGTATGCTCAACCGCATTGTGCTCATGGGCCGTCTCACCCGTGACCCCGAGCTGAGGAGGACCCAGAACGGCACCGCCGTCACGTCCTTCTCCCTGGCGGTGGACCGGGACTTCAAAAGCCAGAACCGCGAGAAGGAGACCGACTTCATCGACATCGTCGCCTGGCGCAGCACGGCGGAGTTTGTCTGCAACTACTTCTCCAAGGGCCGCATGGCCGTGGTGGAGGGGCGGCTGCAGATCCGCGACTGGAAGGACCGGGAGGGGAACAACCGCCGCAGCGCGGAGGTGATGGCCGACAATGTCTACTTCGGCGACAGCAAGCGGGACAGCACGCCCTCCGGCGGCTATGACGCGCCGCCGGCCTACGGCGCCCCCGCCTCTTCCTACGCCTCCGGCGGCGGGTATTCCGCCCCGTCGGGCGGCGACAGCTCCGGCTTTGCCGAGCTGGACGACCAGGACGGCGAGCTGCCGTTCTGACAAATTTTGAAAAAGGAGGATACCACCCATGGCTGTGGAACGTGAAAACAGACCCGCACGCCCCATGAACCGCAAGCGCAGAAAGGTTTGCCAGTTCTGTGTGGACAAGTGCGATCACATTGACTACAAGGATTCCGCCAAGCTGCGCCGGTTTTTGTCCGAGCGCTCCAAGATCCTGCCCCGCCGGACCACCGGCACCTGCGCGATGCACCAGCGTCAGCTCACCGAGGCCATCAAGCGGGCCCGCCAGCTGGCCCTGCTGCCCTATGTGACCGAGTAATTGGAAAAAGTGAGAAGAGGAGGCAGCGGCCTCCTCTTTTCTTTCCCCCTTGGCGGCAGCGACCGCCGGCGGCCCAGCCGGCCGCGCGGGGAGCGCGGCGGCCGCCGCCTGGGGAAGGTGGAAAATAGTTTCAGCGGCATGGCGGCGCCGGCGGTCCATACTATCCTTGTCCCGCGGAAACTTCAAAAGGGGAAAGGAGAAGAGAAGGATGAAACGAGTGGCGGCTCTCCTGCTGGCGCTGCTGCTGAGCGCGTCTCTTGCGGCCTGCGGCACAGAGGACAACAGGCCCGCCGGCAGCGGCCAGAACGGCACAGCCGGCAACGGCGCGGCCAATGGGGACACCCATACCGGCGACAGCGCCGACGGCGGCGACGCCCTGCTGGATGACATCCAGGACGGCGTCGACGACATGAAGGA
Source organism: uncultured Oscillospiraceae bacterium (assembly GCA_944385425.1). Lineage (GTDB taxonomy): Bacteria > Bacillota > Clostridia > Oscillospirales > Oscillospiraceae > CAJFPI01. Next base: position 3,387 of record CALWXD010000043.1, read on the forward strand.
CGAGGTGGACGACATGCTGGAGGACGGCATGGTCCACGACACCGACGGGGATCTCACCGACGGCGAGAACCCCCGCAGCGCCCGATAGGAGAAGGGCCCCCGGCAAAAAAGCCGGGGGCCCGCTCTCTATCCCTCCAAAAGGGCGGCCAGGGCGGCCAGGAGCTGCTCCTTGCTCTGCCCGCCCACAAGACGGTCCGCCTCCCGCCCCTGGTGGAACAGGATTAGGGTGGGGACGCTTAGGATCCGGAGCTGCCGCACCAGCCCCGGCGTCTGGTCCACATCCGCTTTGCAGACCTTGTACCGCCCGGCGCTTTCCGCCGCCACCTCCTCCAGGGTGGGGGCCAGCATCTGGCAGGGGCCGCACCAGGTGCCGAAGAAATCCAGCAGCACGGGGACGTCGCTGTTGGCCACCTCTTTGATAAAATTGGCATCGCTGACCGGGATGACAGACATCAGAAAACCTCCTTGCCGACGATTTGGCCCGCCGGCGGGGCCGGCGGGAGGGTACAGGACGTACATGGCTATTATTATACAAAAAAGCGGAAAGGAATCAAGAAATAAACTGTAAATTGCGCGGGGGGGAGGACGGGGCCGCCCCGGCGGGGAATGGATTGCCTTTTTCCCACGGCTGTGGTATACTGCCAGGGGAGGGCGGCAGGTCCGCCCCTCCCGACTTTTATCAACGGTACAAGGAGAAGGACTATGGTGTATGCGGCTGCGGCGGTGCTGCTGTTTCTGGGGGACCAGGCCCTCAAGCTGTGGGTGGCCGGGAATTTTGCCCTCTTTGAGACGCGGCCTCTTCTGCCGGGCTTTCTGGAGCTGAAGTATGTGCAGAACACGGGGGGCGGCTGGTCGGTGCTCAGCGAGCACACCTGGCTTTTGAGCATCCTCACGGCGCTGATCATGGCGGCGGTGGCGGTGGTGCTGGCCCGGCGGGTGGTGCGCCACCCCCTGGGGGTCTGGGCCTGCACGCTGATCCTCACCGGGGGCCTTGGCAACCTGGTGGACCGGCTGCGCCTGGGGTATGTGGTGGATATGTTCAACTTCCAGTTCATCCCCTTCCCGGTGTTCAACATCGCGGACATGTGCATCGTGGCCGGGATGATCCTGGGGGCGGCGTACTACCTCTTCCTCTACGAAAAGGTGGACGCGCCCCGGAAAAGGGGGGAGGAGGGACGTGGAGACGCTCCGCCTAACGGCGGCCAGTGAGGACGCGGGGCTGCGGCTGGACGCTTACCTCGCCCAGGCGGTGGAGGGGCTGACCCGCTCGGCGGCCCAGCGGCTCATCGAGGAGGGGCGGGTCCTCTGCGGCGGCGCCGTCCCCGCCAAGAGCGTCAGGCTCGCCGGCGGGGAGGAGATCCAGGTGACGCTGCCGGAGCCGGAGCCGCTGGAGGCGCTGCCCCAGGCCATCCCCCTGGACGTGGTGTATGAGGACGGGGATGTGATCGTGGTGAACAAGCCCGTGGGCATGGTGGTTCACCCCGCTCCCGGCCACCCGGACGGCACGCTGGTCAACGCCCTGCTCTACCACTGCGGGGACAGCCTGTCCGGCATCAACGGGGCGCTGCGCCCCGGCATCGTCCACCGCATCGACCGGGACACCAGCGGCCTTGTCATCGCGGCAAAGAACGACGCGGCCCACCAGGCCCTCTCCGCCCAGCTCCAGGACCACAGCCTGCGCCGGACCTATGAGGCGGTGGCCCAGGGCGGTTTCCGGGAGGACCGGGGGACGGTGGACGCCCCCATCGCCCGCCACCCCACAGACCGCAAGCGCATGGCCATTGTGGAGGGGGGGCGCCGGGCGGTGACCCACTGGGAGGTGCTGGGCCGCTACAGCGGCTATACCCACATCCGCTGCCGGCTGGAGACCGGCCGCACCCACCAGATCCGGGTCCACATGGCCTCCATCGGCCACCCCCTCTACGGCGACACGGTGTACGGCGCAAGGCCCGCGGCGGACATGCCGGGGCAGTGCCTTCATGCGGTGGCCCTGACCTTCCGCCACCCCCGTACCGGGGAGACCGTCACGGTGACCTGCCCCCTGCCGGAGGAGTTCCGGCGGTTTCTGGAGAAACTGCGGCGGCTGGAAGGGGAGTAACTCCTCTTGGTCCGGAAAGAATTTGAAAAGAGGCGTCTTGCTTTGCAGGACGCCTCTTTTTGTTTCGCTTAAAATTTTCCGGAACTTTTTTCAGGAAAACCTCGTCTAAAGGGGCAGATGGATATGAACGAGCGATTTGGAAAGGAGCTTTACCATGAGACGGATCTTACTTGCCGTGCTGCTGGCGCTGTCCCTGACACTGACCGGCTGCGTATACACCGCCACGGCCCCCGACGCCCCCCTGTCCGGCGATAAACCGGCTGGAGAGGAGGAGAAAGAACAGGAATCTGAGGATCCTGAGGATTCTCAGACCACAGACCCTGCCGCCGAGACCCTGGCGGACTGCATCTCCCGGTATACCGGGGAGGAGACCGAGGCGGACGAGGCGCTGATCCGGGCAATGGCTGCGTACCAGCAGCAGGAGGGGCGGCAGAGCTACGAGTGGTCCCTGCTGCCGGTGTTCTCTCAGGAGGCCGCCCCGGACTGGGACAGCCTCACCCTCTATGCCTACATGCTGTGCGAGGACACCGGGGAGAATGGGGAGGGCTACTCCACCATGACCGCCCAGGCCTTTGATCAGACGGTGGAGCGGTACCTGGAGGGGGTGGAATACACCCCCGGGGACTCCGCCTTTTTCCTCTATGCCGACGGCGTCTACACCTCCACCGGCTGGGGGGACATCATGGGGGATTTCCTCCTGCCTGTCTCCCTCACCGCCAATGCCGACGGCACCTATACCATGGAGCTGGTGGGATACCAGTTCTACGAGTGGGATTTCGTCCCCGGGGAGACAACCTGCAGCCCGCTGATGGAGGCCTTTATGGAGATTGCCGGGGGGCAGCGGCCGGAATCCCCGAAGGAGGCTCTGCTGGAGTGCTATCTCGATGAGGAGCTCCGGAGCAGCCTGCCGGTGTCCTCCCAGCAGACGGTGACCTTCCGCCTCACCGGGGA
>CALWXD010000044.1 GCA_944385425.1 uncultured Oscillospiraceae bacterium
AGCTATATCGCCGGCAGCGACGTGCCCGCCTTTGTGGTGAACGTCCAGCGGGGCGGCCCGGGCCTGGGCGGCATCCAGCCCAGCCAGTCCGACTACTTCCAGGCCACCAAGGGCGGCGGCCACGGGGACTACCACATGATCGTCCTGGCCCCCGCCTCCGTCCAGGAGATGGCCAGCCTCACGGTGAAGGGCTTTAACCTGGCGGACAAGTACAGCATGATCTCCATGATCCTGGCCGACGGCACCATCGGCCAGATGATGGAGCCCATCTCCTTCGAGGACGTGGTGGTGGAGCACTACAACAAGCCCTGGGCCCTCACGGGCACCGAGTGCAAGCGGAAACACAACATCGTCAACTCCCTCTATCTCCAGCCCGACGTGCTGGAGCGCAAGAACTTCGAGCGGTATGAGAAGTACAAGGCCGTCGAGGAGAACGAGGCCATGGCCGAGACCTTCATGATGGACGACGCGGAGATCGGCGTGGTGGCCTTCGGTATCGCCGCCCGCGTGGCGAAAAACGCGGTGGTGGCCGCCCGGGCCGAGGGCATCAAGGCCGGCCTCATCCGGCCCATCACCCTGTGGCCCTTCCCCAAGGACACCCTCAGCGCCGCCGCGGACCAGGTGAAGTCCTTCCTCTCCGTGGAGCTGAACATGGGCCAGATGATCGACGACATCCGCCTGGCCACCCAGTGCCGGCGGCCGGTGGCCCTGTGCAACCGGGTGGGCGGCATGATCCCCAGCCCGGACCAGGTGCTCCGGAGCATCCGCGAAGCCGCGAAAGGAGGCAAATAATCATGGCAATCGTATTTCAGAAACCCAAGGCCCTGACCGACGCCGTGCTGCACTACTGCCCCGGCTGCCCCCACGGCATCATCCACCGCCTGGTGGCCGAGGCCATTGACAGCCTGGGCATCGAGGGGAAGACCATCGGCGTGGCCCCGGTGGGCTGCGCGGTGATGGCCTATGACTACTTCACCTGCGACATGATCGAGGCCGCCCACGGCCGCGCCCCCGCCACCGCCACCGGCCTCAAGCGGGCCCGGCCGGAGAACATCGTCTTCACCTACCAGGGCGACGGGGACCTGGCCTCCATCGGCATGGCGGAGACCGTCCACGCCGCGGCTCGGAACGAGAACATCACCATCATCTTCGTCAACAACGCCATCTACGGCATGACCGGCGGCCAGATGGCCCCCACCTCCCTCCCCGGCCAGGTGACCCAGACCTCCCCCTACGGCCGGGACGTGAAGCTCTGCGGCTGGCCTATCCGGGTCTGCGAGATGCTCTCCACCCTGGAGGGCCCGGAGTACATCGCCCGGGTGGCGGTGAACAACGTCAAAAACGTGAAGGCCGCCGGCAAGGCCATCCAGAAGGCCTTACAGAACCAGGTGGAGGGGAAGGGGTTCTCCCTGATCGAAGTGGTGTCCGCCTGCCCCACCAACTGGGGCATGACGCCCCAGGAGGCCTTGAAGTGGGTGGAGAGCGACATGATTCCCTACTACCCCCTGGGCGTCTATAAGGACAGAAGTGCGGCAAAGGAGGCGGAGGCAAAATGAAGACCACCCAGATTTTGATTGCCGGTTTCGGCGGGCAGGGCATCCTGTTTGCCGGGAAGTTCCTGGCCTACAAGGGCCTTCTGGAGGACCTGCAGGTCTCCTGGCTGCCCTCCTATGGCCCGGAGATGCGGGGCGGCACCGCCAACTGCAACGTGATCCTCTCTGAGGAGGCGGTGGGCTCCCCCATCGTCACCGACCCGGACGTGCTGATCGTCATGAACCTGCCCAGCCTGGAGAAGTACGAGAGCACCGTGGTCCCCGGCGGGCAGATCTATGTGGACTCCACCCTAATCTCCAAGAAGGTGGAGCGCAGCGACGTGCAGGTGTATTACATCCCCGCCACCAAGATGGCCAACGACGCAGGCGTCCCCACTCTGGCCAACATGGTGATGATGGGCTGCGTGCTGAAAAACAACCCGGAGCTGACCTTTGACGGCACCGCCGAGACGGTGCAGAAACTGGTGCCCGCCAAGAAGGCCAACCTGGTGGACCTCAATATGAAGGCCCTGGAGGCCGGGCGGGACTATGCCGGCTGACAAGCTGCGGGTGGCCTGCGTCCAGATGGACATGCGCCTGGGGGACGCGGACGCCAACTTCGCCCACGCGGAGGAGCTGGTCCGCGCCGCCGCGGCGCGGGAGCGGCCGGACGTGGTGGTGCTGCCGGAGACCTGGAACACCGGGTTCTTCCCGGAGGACCTTGCCCCCTGCGCCGACCGGGACGGGCAGCGGACGCGGGAGACCTTCTCCCGCCTGGCAGGGGAGCTGGGTGTCCACATCGTTGCCGGCAGCGTGGTGGACGCGCGGGACGGAAGGTTCTACAACACCGCCTACGTCTTTGACCGCTCCGGCGGCCTCGCCGCGTCCTACGACAAGACCCACGCCTTCACCCCCATGGGGGAGCAGCTGGCCTTTGCCCAGGGGGACCGCCTGTGCCGGTTCTCCCTGGAGGGGCGGGCCTGCGGCCTCATCATCTGCTACGACATCCGTTTCCCGGAGCTGACGAGGACCCTGGCCCTGGAGGGCATGGATCTGCTCTTTGTGGTGAGCCAGTGGCCGGAGAAACGGAGCCTCCACCTCCAGACCCTCATTAGGGCCCGGGCCATTGAAAACCAGACATTCCTGGCCCTGTGCAACTCCTGCGGCAGCGCCGGGGACACCCGTTACGGCGGCGGCAGCGCCCTCATCGACCCCTGGGGGGAGACCCTCAGCCAGGCCGGACGGGAGGAGGAGATCATCGCCGGGGACCTGGACTTCTCCGTGATCGAGGGGATCCGCTCCTCCATCAACGTCTTCCGGGACCGGCGGCCGGCGCTGTACCGCGTGAACTGACCCCCATATATCCAACATACGAAAGGCGGCGATTGCCATGTCCTATACCTTCCCCATCACCCGCACCACCCACCCCAAGCCCAAGCCGGACCAGAACAACCTGGGCTTTGGCAAGTACTTCACGGACCACATGTTCGTCATGGACTACGACGAGGGGCAGGGCTGGCACGACGGAAAGGTCATCCCCTACGGGCCCATCAGTCTGGACCCGGCCTCCTGCGTCCTGCACTACGCCCAGATGATGTTTGAGGGCATGAAGGCCTATATGGCCCCGGACGGGAAGATCAACCTCTTCCGGCCCTACATGAACGCCGCCCGCCTCAACCGCACCAACGAGCGCATGTGCATTCCCCCTATGGACGAGGAGCTCTTTGTGGAGGCGGTGAAGGCCATCGTGAAGGTGGACGCGGACTGGATCCCCACCAAGGCGGGGACGGCGCTCTACATCCGGCCCTACATCATCTCCGACGAGGTGAGTTTCTCCGTGGAGCCGGCCAAGCACTACCACTTCATCATCATCCTCTGCGCCGTGGGCGCCTACTACGACATCAACCGGAGCGGCCTCACCGGAAGCCACATCTATGTGGAGGACGAGTACATCCGCTCCGCCGTGGGCGGCACCGGCTTTGCCAAGGTGGGCGGCAACTACGCCGGCGGCATGCGGGCCACCCAAAAGGCCCTGGAGGCCGGCTGCAAGGAGGTGCTGTGGCTGGACGCCTTCGAGCATAAGTATGTGGAGGAGGTGGGCACCTCCAACGCCTTCTTCATGATCGGCGACGAGATCATCACCGCTCCCCTCCTGGGCTCCATCCTCCCCGGCGTCACCCGGGACAGCACCATCACGCTGCTGAAGAAGTGGGGCTATAACGTCTCCGAGCGCCGCCTTTCCATGGGCGAGATCGAGGCCGCCAGCAAAAACGGCACCCTGCGGGAGGCCTGGGCCACCGGCACGGCCTGCGTCATCAGCCCCATCGGCTACCTCCGCTACAAGGGGGAAGACATCGTCATCAACAGCGGCGATGTGGGCCCGGTGAGCCAGAAGCTCTACGACACCCTCTACGGCATGCAGACCGGCACCCTGCCCGACGATATGGGCTGGGTCGTCGCCATCTGAATAATCTGCCCATCGACGAGCGCCGCCGCCCCAAAAGGGGCGGCGGCGTTTGCCTGGGGCTGGACGGCGGGGCGGATTTGGGGTATAATGAAAAAAAGGCCGGCCCGGAGGGGCGGCGGAGGAAGGGAGGATCCGGATGGGGCGGGAGTATTTCCCATTTTTTGTGCGCAAAAGCCGGCGGCAGGAGGAGCGGGAGCGGCAGAACTATTTTGCGTGGGCGTTCCCCTATGGCAAGGAGCAGCAGAAAAAACTGCGGGGTATTTTGGCGGAGCTGTTCCCCAAGGAGGCGCCGGAGATGGCGATGATGGCCTATCTCACTGGGCGGGAGGCCTACCTGGACCGGTTTGGCGACCACGAGGGGGAGCCTGGGTTCGACCCGGTGGAAGCCGCGCTGCAGGCGATCCGGGGGAGCAGCCTGCGGATCCCGGCCCAGGACACGCCGCTGTATGTGGCATTGATCGCCGCGGACCAGGAGGTGGACGAGAGCCTGAGCTACCCCTCCCGGGCGGAGCTGCAGGCGCGGGCGGGGCGGATCCGCGGGCGGTAGGCCCCCGGCGCCGGGTTCCCCGCCGTTTTAAGAAAGAATGGCGGCCTCTTTCGGGCCAGACGGAGGGCCTTCCCCAAAGGGGAAGGCCCTCCGTCTTCCTTGTGATATGGGGTTTCGTCCCGGCCGTCGGCAGCCTGCCGGTGGAGAAGGCGGGGTTCTCCGGCGAGGGCGGAACCTCCGCCCGTCTCCTGGGAACATTTTTCTCCTTTTCAGCGTCTACTGAAGTAAGAGGGCCGCCCTCCCGGGCGGCCGCCGCTCCATTGCCGCCCCGCTGCCGGGAAGAGAAGAAAAGGAGGGAAACCATGAAAAAACACATTGCCACAACGCTGCTGATCCTAGCGCTGCTGCTCACCCTGTCTCCCGGAGCACAGGCCGCCGCTTTCCGGGACCTGCCCCCTGACGCATGGTACGCCGGCGCGGTCTTATCCCTAAACCGGGCGGGCCTCCTCTGGCTGGAGGAGGGGCGGATGGACTTCCCCGCCGCCGCGCCGCTGACCGCCGGGGCGCTTGCCGCCCTCACAGCCCGCCTCACCGGCGGGGAGGCGGCGGCAGCCGACGCGCCGGAGGCGCCCGTCTCCCGATCGACGCTGCTGGAAACCCTCCACACCGCCGCCGGAGACCTGGCAGCGGGAGAAAATGCCGCCCAGTGGGCGGTGGAGGCCGGGCTGCTCCAGGGCTATCCCGACGGCTCCCTCCAGCTCCAGCGCACCGCCACCTGGGCGGAGGCCGCCGCGCTGGCGAACCGATTTTTCACCTGGCGGACCCTGGAGACGCTGGGCATCCGCACCCGGGAGATGGAGGGCAGCCGGTGGTACTGCCTCCAGGACATCTGCCGCGCCGGCGGCATCCAGCTGACAGAAGAAGGGGACCGCCTGCTGCTCCAGGAGGGGGCCCTCGCCGTGGAGCTGCGGATCGGCGACCGGTATCTCCGGCGGGACGGCCGCCTCATGAACAGCATCTCCGCCGCCCCGGCGGGGCAGGAGGGGCTGGTGTGGGTCCCGCCGGAGCTGTTCCACCAGGTACTCACCGCCGGAAAGCGTGTCCTCCCCTCCCTGTACTACGGTGTTTTCTTCTATGAGGAGGAGGTCCTGGCGGCGGCGGAGACGCCGGGGACAGCGCACCACGCCAGCATCCTCTCCCAGGTCTCCCTCCCCGCCTCCATGGGGATCGACCTCCTCCGGGTGGACCGCTCCCGGATCTTCGACGACACCCCTGTGGCCGATCTGCCCGCCTCCTATGCCGGAGAGCTGCGCTGCTGGGGCTTTGATCAGCCGGAGGCCCTCTGCTATACCGAGTACCAGGTGGCGGCGGGGGCCCAGACCCTCCGCACGTTTCTGAACATGCTCTATGAAGAGGACCCGGATCTGGCCCCCTACAACCCCTACGGAGCGGAGTTTGACCCGGACCGGTGGACCTACGGCGAGTATGAGCGCTGGCGCACAGAGGCCCCCCGGGACCCGTGGCAGGAGGCCGGGCTGGACGCCGGCGACCCGGCGGACCGGGAGCGGATCCGTTTCCTGGAGGAGCGGGACATCCAGCCCGGAGACGTCCATTTCCTGCGGAAGGAATTTCACAACGACTATACGGACCGCACCGACCAGGAGCTGCGGGAGGTCATCGAGGCCTATTACCGCATCGAACTTTTCGGCCCCGGCGCATAGGCCGCGGCCTCCTGGACCCGCGGGCGGCAGACCCTTGGCGCCGGGTTTCCCGCCGCCCTAAGGAAAGACGGAAAACGGCCGGGGCCGCTTTGGCGGTCCCGGCTTCTTTGCGCGGCTGGCACGGGGAAGGGGGAGGGCGCTGGGCCGAACGTCAAAGGCCCGGGCCCTCCCCCGATGTCTTAAGTTTTTTGCCCTCCCGGCAGCGGCCAGGGACCGAAAAACCGCGGGAAACCGCCGATAGAGCCGCCCGTGGTTTGCCGCCGCCCGCCGGGCCGGCTCGGAGGTTTTCGTTCTGGGATGCCCGCAGCTCGCGGAGGCGGTTGCCGGCGTGCATGGCCAGGGCCACGGCGATGATGCCGTAGGACACGAAGGTACGGAAATATTCACCGACGACGGCGTTGCCGAACAGCTCCCGGCCCGCGGCAGGCGCCGCCACATACAGGGAGTGGAACAGGATAACGCCCAGGATCGCCTGCTTGCTGTTGGCCTTGTGCACCGAGGCGCCGCCCACCAGCAGCGCGGCGATGGCGAAGGTGCCGATGCTGGTGTGGGCGTAGTAGGTGGACAAGGTGCCCAGGTTTTGCAGGTTGATCAGCTGCCCCCAGGCGGCAAAAATGGTGGAGAAGATCATGGCGATGATGCGGGTGCGGTCCACATTGATGCCCGAGACAAAGGCGATCTCCCGGCTCTGCCCCACGGCCCGGATGTTGTGACCCAGCCTGGTTTTGCTGAAGACGTTGTTGAAAACAAACAGCGCGGCGATTACCAGGTAGGTGAACATGGGGACGCGTGTGCTGACCAGTACGTCGTAGACAGCCGGGATGTAGGTCAGCCCGTAGACGATCGCGTCGGCGATGACATACCCCAAAGCGGACTTCCAGGGCACCGGCTGTTTGCGCAGCAGCGCCAGAATACACCGAACCGCTTGGGCAAGCAGCACAAAGAGGCAGAGGAACTCCGTGAGGACCAGGAGCAGCAGCCGCTCCTGCCGCAGCAGATCTTCCACATAGGGGATGTAGGTCAGCGCGTAGACAACCACCGCGATGGCAACCTGGACCCCATGGCGCGCCCAGGAGATGGGCCGCTTTTTCATCAGCCGGTAGAGGATCGCCGCAAGCTGGAACACCAGGAAAGCGTAGAAGGCGACCTCAATGACGGAGAGCAGCGGGGTGGTGTCCAGCGAGCTGCCGATGTTGGGGGTCAAGTCGATGGTGTTGATGGCGCCGGTGGCGCCGTCGGTCATCATGACGCGGCTGTCGTCGATTTTGATGACGGTGCCGAAGATGACCAGGAACAGCAGCTGGTACAAGCCGTCGGCACAGTACCCCAGCACCAGGCCGCCAATCATCTCCATGCCCTTGATGCGGTTAAAGAGCCGGCCCACCAAGTAGCCGAACAGCATGGCGATGGGGGTGGCCAGCAGCGCCGTTAGGAAGAAGCCGCTGAGGCCGGTCCAGTTCCAGTGGACGCCGAAAAATACGGCGATCTGCGCGGCCATGGCGCCCACCACGATGCCGAAGTTTAGGCCCATGCCGGCCAGCACCGGGATGATGAGGGACAGGACCAGGAAGGCGTTCCGGGCGATGCGCGTGGTAATCTCGCCGGCAAAATAGGTGGCCGGCTGTATGGAGGCGATCATGGCGAAGAGGGCTACCACCGCGAAAATCAACACAACGGCGTTGCGCTGCAGAAAAGACAGGCATTTTTTACCAAAGGCGTTTTTATCCACGTTTCTTCCCTCCTCCCTGGGATTGCGCCAGCGCGTACAGGATAATGCCGTTGCACAGGATCATACGGATGATCTCCGACAGGCTGGTGCTGGGCATCAGCTGGTTGGCCACAGCCACGCCGATGGCCATAATCCCCTGGAACAGCAGGGTGCCGAACACCACGTTGCGGATCTTGGCGCGGCGGATGGTGGCGCCGCCCAGCAGGACGGCCGCGGCGGAGTTGAAGCCCATCATCTGCGGCGCGCTGTAAAACTGCATGAGGCCCGACTCCTGGGAGTAGACAATGATCCCGACGGCGCCGATGATGGTGGAGAGGATGATGCCGGTGGTGCGCATCTTGTCCACCTTGATGCCGGAGGCCTGGGCAAACTGGGGGTTGGCCCCGGCGGCGCTGAGGGCCACGCCGGACTTGGAGCTGAGGAACAGGTACACAATAAAGCACATGAGGGCGCAGAAAAGCAGCATGCCGGTGGGAACCACCAGGTCGTTTATAGAAAAGGATAGGATGCCGCTCAACGCGCCGCCGATGCTGTTGCCCAGGGAGACCGTGGTGCGGATGCCGGTACCGGAGGCGGCAAAGACCAGCTCGCCGTTTTGTACGGGCAGGACGGTCCAGATGATGCTCATAAAGGCCAAAATGGCAAAGCCGATGTAGGTTGTGACCATCATCTCAGAGCCCTTGACCCGGTTGAGAAGCTGGGCGAACACCCAGCCGATGGGGATGGCGAACAGGGCGCCCAGTCCCATGGCGAACAATATGGCCACCAGCTTGGCCAGCATGGGGCTGATGCTGACCAGCGCCTCGATTTCGGCGATGCGCAGATCAATGGCGATGACAGACCCCAGCAGGCCGCAGACCACGCCCATGCTGATGCCGAAGTTGGGCCCTACGCCGCACTGGATGGCCGGCACCATGGCCAAAGCCAGGACGCTGAACATGCCCCAGCGGGCCACGCAGTCCCCCAGCATGCCCAGCGGGCTCAGCCCGTAACCGATGCCAACCATAAAAATCAGAATGAAAAAGCAGGACAAAATTACTTGGGGAAAACCGACCTTGTCCACCATTCCCCGCACTTTTTTGATCATTCTTCCTCGCCTCCCTCCGGTTTGATTCCCGACATGGCCAGACCAAAGGCGGCATCGGAAACCGTTGGCTTCAAAATGGAGTTGATTTTTCCTCCGGCAATGATGGCGATGCGGTCGCAGATGGAGCGGAGCTCCAGCAGCTCCGAGGAGGTGAAAATGATGGTCACGCCCTCCTCCCGGTTGATCTTGTGCAGGTAGTCCAGCACCAGCTCCTTGGCGCCGATATCAATGCCGCGGGTGGGCTCCGACACAAACAGTACCTTTTGCTGGTTGCCGCCGGACAGGCGCCCCACCGCCTGGGCGCCGCTGGTGCAGCGGATGTCCAGGAGGTCGATCATCTTCTTGCCATGTTCCCGAATGGCATGGCGGTCCTGCTGGGTGAACAGCAGCTTTTTGGAGAGGAACATCTTTTTGACCTGCATGGCCGAAAAGACGATATTGTTCTCGATGGAATCCTCGATCAGCAGGCCGACGCCCCGACGGTCCTCGGAGACGAAGGCGACGCCGTGGCGGAGGGCGTCCCCCTCCCGGCTGAGCTGCAGCTCCTGTCCAAAGACCTCCACACAGCCGCGGCTGGGGTACATCCCCATGACGCCGTTGCTGATACCCAGCTTGCCCTGGCCTGCAAGGCCGCCGATGCCGAGGATCTCGCCCTCCTTTACCTCCAGGTCGATCCCCTTCACGCGCTCGCCCGGCATATCCACCCAAAAGTCGTGGAACCGGACGGCGACAGGGGCCTTGGAGAAATCTGGGCGCGGCCCGGACGCGCTGCGCACCTCGCTGCTCATGCCACGGCCCACCATCAGCTCCGCCAGGGAGTTGGGGGTCAAGGTGGAGGCGGGGACGGAGGTGACAAGGGTGCCGTCCCGCAGGACAGACACCTGGGAGGAGACCTCCAGCACCTCGTCCAAGCGGTGGGAAATAAAGATGACGGCGATGCCCAAGTCCACGATTTTCTGGAGGGCGTCCAGCATCTGCCGGGCCTCGTCCTCCGTCAAAACGGCGGTGGGCTCGTCAAAGACCAGGACGCGCATGTTGCTCTTGTCGATCTCCCGGGCGATCTCGATGAACTGCTTATAGCCGATGGCCATGCCCTCCACCAGCGTGTCCTCCCGCAGGGAGGTCATCCCCACGGAGTCCAGCGCGTTTCTGGCGTCCCGGTTCATGGCGGCCGTGTCCAGGGTCTCCATGGATTTGCCTAAAATCTCACTGAGAAAGTTACTCTTTCCGATCTCCCGTCCGATTTTGATGTTTTCAGCCACCGTAAATCCAGGGATCAGCATCAGCTCCTGGTGCACCATGCCAATGCCGTACTGCATGGCCTTTGTGGGCGTATCAATCACCACCGGCTCGCCCTCGATTTCAATGGTCCCTTGGAATCCGCCGGTCGCGTGAATGGCGGGCATGCCAAAGAGAATATTCATCAGCGTCGATTTCCCGGCGCCATTCTCTCCCATGAGGGCATGAATCTCTCCCGCCCGGACATCGATGCTGACATTTTTCAAAACCGGATTGCCGGAGTACTCCTTGGAGATATTTTTCATGGAAAGAACAATCTTATTTTCCTTCATAAAAAATAATCCTTTCAGCCGATCAAGATAAGCTCTTCCATAAAAAACAGGAAGGGAATGGCGGCCGTCCCCGCCTTAGGGGCGGGAAAACCGCCATTTTGCGCTTAGGAAACGGCAGGACCTGCCAATTTTCCAGGAGAAACCCTGCAAAACCGGCAGGTCCTGCCATGTGTGTCGCATCAATAGATCTCAATGCCCGGGATCATGCCGAAATAGTTTTCGTAGGTCGTTCCGTCGTACTCGTAGTTGATCAGTTCCACCTCGCCAGCGGCCTCCATGATGCAGGCGGTGAACGCCTCGTCATCCGCGTTCCCGTTGGTCTCGCCGCTGAGGACCTGGATGGCGTACTCCGTCATGCCCTTGACAAAGGCCTGGTAGGGGCTGGTGGAGGCGGAGGCGACGCGGCCGTTCATGCCATACTCGTCCACCACGGCCTGGATCTGCTCCATGCAGTAGTCCACATCACCGGGGTGATCGCTCATGTCGATGCCCATAGCGGAGGGATACTTGTGCAGCGGGGAATAGCAGCAGCAGGGGGCGTAGATGGCGCCGCCGTCCAGGACGCCCTGGATCGCCGCCTCAGTCTGGAAGCAGTTGGTGTTGATAAAGGCGGTGTTGGGGCCGTAAGTAGCGATCTGACGGGGCACATCCTCGGCCACGAACTGCTGGACGCCGTAGATGCCGGCCTCACTCTGGGAGTCGGGGGTGGTCACATAGACGAACTCGATGCCCTGCTCGGCGCAGTACTCCTCCATGAGGGCACGGCCGCCGGAGACGGCCACGTTGCTCTGATGCCGCGGGAAGGAGTAGTAGATGATGGCCTCCGCGCCCATTTCCACGGCGGTCTGCGCCTTTGCCAGCCACGCCTCGGGGACGGTGATGGAGAGCACATAGGTGGCCAGGTCGGCGATGACATCGGGGGCGTCCACGGCGGCGCCGGCCAGGAACATGATGTCGTCCCGGGTCTCCCGCACCCGCTCATAGGCCGCGGCGGTACCGGCTACGGCCTGGACAGAGATGATGGCCTTGACGTCGGGGTCAGCCGCCAGGGCGGTGTAGGTGGCGATCAAGGTATCCGGCTCGGTGGCATAGTTGTCGGGGTAGCAGGCGGTGACAACGATGTCGGGGTACTGCTCCTGCATCCGCTGGGCGGCGGCGTACTCCTCCTCGCCGTCCTGCAGGGTGCCGGTGACGATGGCGATCTTGAAGTTGCCGCTGCCCTCGCCGGTATCGCCGGCGCCGCCGTCATCGCTGTCGTCGGCCTGCTGGTTGTTTTGGCTGCCAGAGCCGTTGTTGTCCGCTGTATCGGCGCTGCGGCAGGCGCTGAGGGCGAACAGCATACACAGGGCAAGCAATAGCGATAGTAGCTTCTTGATGTCTCTCATTCCCATAGCCTCCTCAATAATTATTTTTTTATCGGCACAATCCAGGCCGCGCGGAAAGGCGCGGTTTCCGGAGTTATGCTTCAAAGTAGACCTGTCCGTTGCGGTAGGTGCGCAGGATCTTGCGCACGGCGGTGATATCCGTCAGCGGGTCGCCGTCGATGAAGGCGATATCCGCCAGCTTGCCGGGCTCCAAGGTGCCCACCTTGTCGTCAATCCGCAGGAGCTTTGCCCCATTGAGGGTGGCGCAGGTGAACACGTCGATGGGGTCCATGCCGTTTTTGACATAGATCTCCATCTCATGGGCGTAGGCGAAGTAGGCCGGGTTGGTGTAGGGGCAGCCGGAGTCGGTGCCAACGGCCATTTTGACGCCCTTCCGGATGGCGATGTTGACGGCGTTCTGGGCCCGTTTCTGGGCCTCGGCGGCCTTTATCTTCATCTCCTGGCCGGGGGCGTAGTCATCCGGGATATACAGCGACTCGTGGAGGGTAACCACGGCGGTGGGGACATACCAGGTGCCGTGGTCGATCATCAGCTGGGCCGCGGCCTCGTCCATCGCATAGCCGTGCTCCACAGAGGTGAGGCCGGCCTTGACACACTGTTCCAGGGCGGGGTAGTTCATGATATGGGCGCAGGTGGGCACGTCGAAGGCCCTGCCGACGGCGCAGAAGGCCTGGATCTGTTCCTCCGTCAGCTGGACCTCTGTCGGCGGGCCGATGCCGATGACGCCGGAGGTGGGCATCATCTTCAGCACGTCAACCCCCCGCTTGATCTGGCCGCGGGCGGCCTTGAGGACCTCGCCGACGGTGTCGCACTCAATACCCATCTCCCAGCAGTGGCCGGCGGTGATGCAGATGTGCCTGCCGGCGCCCAGGACCCGGACCGTCTTGATCCGGCCGGCCTTCTCCATTTCCCGGATGGTCAGATCCACGTCGTAGAAGCAGCCCACCGAGCGGACGGAGGTGACGCCGGAGGAGAGGTAGTCCGTGGCCTGCTTTAGGGCAAACACGCCCGTCTCCAAAGCCGTGACATTTTCCCACTCGGAGTAGGTCCAGGGGTAGGGCATCATGCCGATATGTACATGGCAGTCGATAAAGCCGGGGGAGACGGTCTTGCCGGTCCCGTCAACGACCTCATCGGCATCGAAGGGGGTTTCGCCTACGGCCAGGATGCCGCTCTCATCAAACAGGATGGAGCCCTTCTTCAGCAGGCGGCCGTCGCCAAAAATGATCTGCGCGTTGTTGATCGCTGTTTTCATAGTGGATGTGATCGCCCCTTTCAAAATGGTTTTTATCCCATGGAATTGACAAATTCTATAAATCAACCGGCGGGAGAATTCCAATATATCATGAATAGCGACAAAAAATTTCTATAGATAGTGTAGCATAAAAACAAATTCGATATAATGTTAGGGTCGGGCGAAATTAACCACTCCGGGTTAGGAGAAAATCGCCAATTTTGGTCAAACGAAAATCACCAATCTGGGGTAGCCAGCCCCCAGGTAGTATTGTTTACCCGGCCTGCTGCGGGTC
>CALWXD010000045.1 GCA_944385425.1 uncultured Oscillospiraceae bacterium
CCCTCCAGACCGGGGCCGTGTTCCGGGTGGACGCCGCCATCGTCTGCTCCGGCACCTATTTGAACGGCCGGACCATCGTGGGGGCGTGCGTCCGGGAGGGGGGGCCCGACGGCATGTTCGCCGCCAATGAGCTGACGGAAAAGCTCTCCGCCATGGGCCTCAGCCTCCGCCGGTTCAAAACCGGCACGCCCCCCCGGGTGAACCGACGCAGCGTGGATTTTGGCAAAATGGAGCTGCAGGAGGGGGACGCGGAGACCCTGCCCTTCTCCTTTGAGACAAAAGAAAAGCCGGTGAACCGGGCGGTGTGCTACCTCACCTACACCAACGAGGAGACCCACCGGATCATCTGGGAGAACCTCCACCGCTCCCCCATGCACACCCACGTCATCGAGGGGGTCGGACCCCGGTACTGCCCCAGCATCGAAACCAAGGTCACCCGCTTTGCCGACAAGAAACGCCACCAGCTCTTCATCGAGCCCATGGGACTGGAGACAGAGGAGCTGTATATCCAGGGGTTTTCCTCCGCCATGCCGGAGGAGGTGCAGGCGGAGATGCTCCACACCATAGCGGGCCTGGAGCACGCGGAGATCATGCGCCCGGCCTACGCCATTGAGTACGACTGTGTGGACCCCCTGGAGCTGCTGCCCACCCTGGAGACCAAGAAGATCCCCGGCCTCTACGGGGCCGGCCAGTTCTGCGGCTCCTCGGGGTACGAGGAGGCGGCGGTCCAGGGCTTTGTGGCCGGGGTGAACGCGGCGCTGAAACAAAAGGGGGAGGAGCCCCTGGTGCTCCGCCGCAGCGAGAGCTATATCGGCACCCTCATCGACGACCTGGTGACCAAGGGCACCGACGAGCCCTACCGCATGATGACCAGCCGCAGCGAATACCGCCTGCTGCTGCGCCAGGACAACGCCGATGAGCGGCTGTGTCCCATCGGCTGCCGCATTGGCCTCATAAGCCGGGAGCGGCTGGAGCGGGTGGAGGCGAAATATGCCGCCGTGGCGGCGGAGATCCGCCGCCTGGCGGGGAAGGGCCTGCCGCCCAGCGAGGCATTGAACGATTTCCTCACCGCCCGGGGTACCACGCCGGTGAGCGACGGGGTCTCCCTCCTGGCCCTGCTGCGGCGGCCCCAGGTCCGCTATGCGGACTTGAAACGGTTTGACCCGGACTTCCCGGACCTGCCGGCGGAGGTGGCGGAGCAGGTGGAGATCCGGGTAAAATACGAGGGGTACATCCAGCGCCAGCTCCAGGAGGTGGCGGACTTCCAAAAGATGGAGGACCACGCTCTGCCGGGGGATCTGGACTATACGGCCATCCAGGGGTTACGGCTGGAGGCACGGGAGAAATTGCAGGCCGTCAGGCCCCTGAACGTAGGCCAGGCCAGCCGCATCTCCGGCGTCAGCCCCGCCGACATTGCGGCGCTGATGATCCATCTGGAGCGGGGCTGACGCCGGACACGGCGCGGCCGCGCCGTCCAAGCGTTTTGCGGAGCAAAACCTTGCCGCAGGGCGGATTCACTCCGCCCGAGGTCGTATCATAACGGGGTCCCCGCGGGACAAAGTCCCGTGGGGTGTCAGCCCGGCGGACATCGCGGCGCTGATGATCTATCTGGAGCGGCGATAGAGCCTACCTCTTATAAAATGGTTTTTCACCCCCCTTTTCTTTTCGTCTTGCCGAAAAGAAAAGCGCCGTGGACGGTGGAAAAGAAAAGAGCGCTTTCCCTGGCGAACAGGAAAAGTCTCGTTCCTTCATCCCTGTTCCTGCCGCTTTCGCTGCTAGACGTGTCCGCCTTCGTCACCCACCGTTCACTAGGCGCTGGCTGGGGGGCCCCGCCGGAGCGACGGATACACAGCTTGTGCCGACGAGGGTGCCCACCCTCCGGGGGCCTACTTTTGTGGCTGAACAAAAGTAGGCAAAAATCAGCTTAGGGGCTCCGCCCCTAAAGACCCCGCTTTTTTTGGAGCAGGGTCATGGAGAGATCTGTTTCGCCCTCGCTGTCGAGAATCGGTACACCCACCCGGCCCCAGCAGTCCGCTGCTTCGCCTGCCGGCCTGTGAAACGGATGGCCCCCAGACTTATTGCTGCTGCGTCTGTCGTACTTTGCAGAGAATGGTGCGGCGCATCCCTGCCCGCCGCCGCACCAGCGCGCAGCGGAGCGGTCAGCGCGGTAGGAGACGCAGGCAGACATGAGTAGCAGCGAAAGATGAAAAAGCCTGGGGGAAATCGGGATAAGCTATCCCTGTCTGCTAAAAAGTTTTTCTCTTGGACCGGCCGCGGCCCGTTCTCTTTTTCTAAAAAAGAGAATGGGGGGCGGTATCCGTTTTACAAAATTAAGGAGGCGTCTCTATGCGAATGCTCCTGGCGATTGTCATCTGCAAGCTGCTGCGTTTTATCGGGAAGCTGGTGGGGAAGGGCAGCAGCCTGCCGGGGCGGTACGCCCTAAAGCTCTGCCCGGACGTGCTGGGGCGGGTCAGGCTGCCAAAGCACATCATCGCCGTCACCGGCTCCAACGGCAAGACCTCCACCGTGGAGATGATCGCCGCCGTCCTCCGCGCCGGCGGCCGGGAGGTGGTCTACAACGCCGAGGGCTCCAACCAGATCGAGGGGGTCACGACGCTGATTTTGACCCACTGCACCCTGGGGGGCAAGATGCGGGGGGACGTGCTGCTGCTGGAGAGCGACGAGCGCTACGCCCGCTACTCCTTCCGGTACTTCCACCCCACCCACTTCGTCATCACCAACCTCTACCGGGACCAGCTCACCCGCAACGGCCACCCGGAGTGGGTCTACGACGCCATCTTGCCCGCCATCCATCCGGACACCACCCTTGTCCTCAACGCCGACGACCCCCTGGTGGCCTGCTTTGCCCGGGGCCACGCGCCGGAGAAGGTGAAGTGGTTCGGCCTGGAGCAGTGGAACGGCGACAGCGAGGAGCACCGGGGCGTCTACAACGACGGGGCCCTGTGCCCGGTGTGCAAGCACCCCATGGAATACGATTTCTACCACTACGCCCACATCGGCGCCTACCGCTGCCCCGCCTGCGGCCACTGCCGGCCCAAGCCGGACTTCGCCGTGACGGAGCTGGACCTTGCCGCGGGGCGGCTGGTGCTGGAGGGGGACACCCCCATCCAGCTCAGTTTCCGCAGCATCTATAACGTCTACAACATCCTGGCCGCCTGGTCGGCCTCCCGGCTGTGCGGCGTGGAGAAGGACACCATCGCCGGCGTCATCAGCCGCTATATCCTGAAAAACGGCCGCATGGTCCGCTTTACCCTGGGACAGCACCGGGGAACCCTTCTCATCAGCAAGCACGAGAACTCCGTGGCCTACGACACCAACCTCCGCTACGTCCGGGAGATGGGGGGGCGGTGCTCGGTGCTGGTGATCGTGGACGCCATCAGCCGGAAATACTTCACCGGCGAGACCAGCTGGCTGTGGGACATCGACTTTGACCAGCTCGCCTGCGACACGGTGGAGCGGGTCTATCTGGCGGGGACCTATGTGAACGACCTGGCCCTGCGCTTTGACTACTCCGCCGTCCCCCGGGAGAAGACCGCCTGCTTTGCCGATATCGGCCAGGCGGTGGAGGCCATCCGGGACAGCGGGGACGAGGATCTCTATGTGGTGACCTGTTTCTCCGACCGGGACAAGCTCCTCAGCCGGGTGCAGGTGGAAAGACAGGAGGCGAAAGAGGCATGAAACTGCAGCTCACCCATCTCTGCCCCGAGGCCATGAGCCTCTACGGGGAGTACGCCAACCTTCTCATCCTGCGGCGACACCTGGAGGATCTGGGCGTGGAGGCAGAGCTGGCATCCGTCCCCCTCTACAGCGCGCCGGACCTCTCCCAGGCGGATTTCATCTACATGGGCTGCGGCACCGAGCGCACCCAGAAGGCGGTGCTCCAGTGGCTCCTGCCCCACGCCGGCGGTCTCCGGGCCGCGCTGGACCGGGGGGCAGCGGTCCTCTTCACCGGGAACGCCATGGACCTTCTGGGCCGCTCTGTCACGGACCGGGACGGGAAAAGCTGGGAGGGGCTGGGCCTTGGGGATTTCACCACCGCGGAGACGGAAAAACGCACCCCGCACGACGTCATCGCCACGCCGGCGCTGTGGGAGGGGGCGGCGGTGGGGTTCATGAACAAGTGCTCCACCGCCTCCGGCGTCACCTCCCCCCTCTTCACCGCCCTCTCCATGGGCTTTGGCAACGACCGGGAGGGGGGCGGCGAGGGCTTTGTCTCCGGCGATCTCTACGCCACCCACATCACCGGCCCGGTGCTGGTGAAAAACCCCGCCTTCACCGACTATCTGGTGGGGCGGCTCTTCGCCCTCCACGGCTGGGACCTGCCCGAGGCGCGGCCCGCCTATCCCCATGAGGCGGTGGCCTACGCCGTCACCCTCCGGGAGCTCTCGGCAAGGCTGCGGGGCTGAAGGGCCCCGCATGGCCGCTGCGCCGCCGCCATACAATAATACCCCCATCCGCAGCCGGCACACGCCCCCCTCTGGGTGCGGCGTGGGCCTTGTTATGCTGTTTTCCCATTTTTTCTAAGAGGAGGTTTTTCCATGGAACAGCTGCTCCGCGCCCTGCTGCAGATCCCAGAGGCGGCGGAGGCCGCCGCCGCCCTGGGGGAGGGCCGGTACCCCGTGGCCATCACCGGCCTTGCCGCCATCCACCGGGCCCAGCTGGCCGCGGCCCTGGCCCTCAGCACGGGCAAAACCCCCGTGGTCCTCTGCAGCGACGAGGGGGAGGCCGTCCGCATGGCCGCGGACCTTCAGGCCCTCACCGGCGCCCAGCCGCTGGTCCTGCCCTCCCGGGAACTGCGCCCCGCCGCCGTGGCCGTCACCTCCCGCCAGTTTGCGCACCGGCGCATCGCCGCCCTCTACCAGCTCGCCTCCGGCAGCCGCGCCCCCCTGGTGGCCACGGTGGAGGCCATGCTGCAGAAGACCTGCCCCCCAGCCGCCCTGCGGGCGGCCGCCATCCGCCTGGAGCTGGGCGGGCGGTGCGACCTGGAGACCCTGCCCCAGCGGCTCACCGCCGCGGGCTACACCCGGTGCGACCAGGTGGAGGGGGTGGGGCAGTTCGCCCTCCGGGGCGGCATCCTGGACGTGTTCTCCCCCCTCATGGAGAGCCCTGTGCGCTGCGACTTCTTTGACGACGAGGTGGACTCCCTGGGGGCCTTTGACGTGGTGACCCAGCGGCGGACGGAGAACCTGGAGCGCGCCCTGCTGCTGCCGGTGACCGAGGCGCTGGGGGCGGAGCTGGTGAGCCCCTTCGCCTGCCTCCCGCCGGAGAGCCTCCTCTTCCTGGGGGAGTGCGGCCGGGCGGGGGAGCGGGTGAAAGCCGTCCTCTGGCAGGCCAGGGAGGACACGGAGGCCCTCCTGGAGCGGGGGGAGAAGGACGCGGACCTCACAAGACTCCTGCTGCGGGAGCGGGAGTGGACGGAGGGGCTCAGCGCCTATCCCCTGTGCATGATGGACGCCCTGCCCACCTCCCGCTACCCCCTGCCCCCCAGGGCGCTGCTGGCCGTCGCCGCCAAGCAGCTCAGCGCCTACGGCGGCAGCCTGGACGCCGCCGCCGGGGACATGGAGCACTACCTCTCCAGCGGCAGCGCCGTGCTCCTCCTGTGCGGCAACGAGACCAAGGCCAAAAACCTCCAGCGCCTGCTGGAGGAGCGGTCCATCCCGGCGGCGCTGGACTTCCGCCTGGCGGCCATGCCCGCCCCCGGCCAGGCCCGCATCGCCGTGGGGAGCCTCTCCGCCGGGGCGGAGTGGCCCCAGCTGCGCCTGGCCGTCCTCACCGAGGGACAGCTCACCGCCGCCCTCAGCGGCCGGAAGGGCCCCGGCCGCCCCAAAACGCCCCGGAAGGACGCCAGCCGCCAGAAGCTCCAGTCCTACACCGATCTGACCCCCGGGGACCTGGTGGTCCACGTCCACCACGGCATCGGCCGCTTTGTGGGCATGCAGCGCATCCCGGTGGACGGGGCGGAGAAGGACTATATCAAGATCGCCTACGCCGGCAGCGACGCCCTCTATGTCCCAGCCACCCAGCTGGACCTGGTGTCCAAATACATCGGCGGCCGGGAGGACGGGGAGGGCCGCCCCATCAAGCTCAACCGCCTGGGCGGCACCGACTGGCAGAAACAAAAGACCCGGGCCAAGGCCGCCGCCAAGGACCTGGCCAAGGGGCTCATCGCCCTCTACGCCCAGCGGCAGCGGCAGCCGGGGTTCGCCTTCTCCCCGGACAGCCCCTGGCAGCAGGAGTTTGAGGCCGCCTTTGACTACGAGGAGACGGAGGACCAGCTCCGGTGCATCGCGGAGATCAAGGGGGATATGGAGCGGCCCGTGCCCATGGACCGGCTCCTCTGCGGGGACGTGGGCTACGGTAAGACGGAGGTGGCCCTCCGGGCCATGATGAAGTGCGTGCTGGACGGTAAGCAGGCCGCCGTGCTGGTGCCCACCACGGTGCTGGCCCAGCAGCACTACGCCACCGCCGTCACCCGGTTTCGCAGCTTTCCCGTGACCATCCGGGTGCTCAGCCGCTTTCAGACCCCCGCCCAGACCAAAAAGATCCTCTTCGATCTCCAGGAGGGCCGGGTGGACATCCTCATCGGCACCCACCGGCTGCTGCAGAAGGACATCCATTTCAAGGACCTGGGCCTTCTGGTCATCGACGAGGAACAGCGCTTTGGCGTCACCCACAAGGAAAAGCTTAAGGAGATGGCCCGGCAGGTGGACGTCCTCACCCTCTCCGCCACCCCCATCCCCCGGACGCTGAACATGGCCCTCTCCGGCATCCGGGACATGAGCACCATCGAGGAGCCGCCCATGAACCGCCAGCCGGTGCAGACCTATGTGCTGGAGCACGACTGGGGCATCCTCTGCGACGCCATGCGCCGGGAGCTGGAGCGGGGCGGCCAGGTCTACTACCTCCACAACCGGGTGGAGACCATCGACCGCACCGCCGCCCGGATCCGGGAGATGCTGGGGGAGGAGGTCAGCGTGGTGGTGGGCCACGGGAAGATGACGGAGCAGCAGCTGACCTCCGTTATGCAGCAGATGGTGGAGGGGGAGGCCCAGGTGATGGTGTGCACCACCATCATCGAGACAGGCATCGACATCCCCAACGTCAACACCCTCATCATCGAGGACGCGGACCGCTACGGCCTCAGCCAGCTCCACCAGATCCGGGGCCGCATCGGCCGCAGCGCCCGGCGGGCCTACGCCTACCTCACCTACCGCCCCGGCAAGATCCTCACGGAGATCGCCACCAAGCGCCTCACCGCCATCACGGAGTATGTGGAGTTCGGCTCCGGGTTCACGATCGCCATGCGGGACCTGGAGATCCGGGGGGCCGGGAACCTGCTGGGACCGGAGCAGAGCGGGTATATGATGACCGTGGGCTACGACATGTACCTCCAGCTTTTGGAGGAGGCGGTGCTGGAGGAGAAGGGGGAGAAGAAACCGGTAGTCACCGAGTGCGCCGCCGACCTCACCCTCTCGGCCAACATCCCGGAGCGGTATGTACCCTCCGCCGAGCAGCGGATGGATCTCTACCGCCGCATCGCCGCCATCCGCACCACCGAGGACGCCTCGGACCTTCTGGACGAGCTCATCGACCGCTACGGCGAGCCGCCCAGGAGCGTCCACGCTCTGCTGGACGTGGCCCTGCTCCGCGCCGCCGCCTCCGCTGTCGGCGTGACGGACATCGCCCAGCGGGGGGACAGCCTCCGTTTCACCCTAAGCGTCCTGGAGGTGGAGCGGGTGGTGAAGGTCTGCGGCCTGGCCAAGTACCGCCAGCGGCTGGTGCTCTCCGCCGGGGAGGTCCCCGCCGTGACGCTGAAGCTACGGAAGGGGGAGAATGTGCTGGAGACGGCCCTCACCCTGGTGGAGGACCTGCGGCTCCAGGGGCCGAAACCCGCCTAAGGCGCCCCTTTTTCATCAAACGGAGGGCCTTCCCCTTTGGGGAAGGCCCTCCGTCTCCTTGCGATATGGGGTTCAGTCCCGGCCGTCGGCGGCCTGCCGGTGGCCGCACCGCCGGCAGCGGGCGCCGTCCGCCCCGGTCCCCTCCCGGGTGTACCCGCCGGACCACCGGCAGATCTCCAGCAGGATGGGGACCACCGAGCGGCCCCGCTCCGTCAAGGAGTACTCCACCCGGGGCGGCACCTCGTCATAGGATCTGCGCTCCACGATGCCGTCGCGGATCAGCTCCTTCAGCGCCGCGGCCAGCACCGCGTCGGTGATGTTGCTCATCTCCTCCCGCAGCTGGCTGTAGCGCAGGGTGTCCATCCCGTGGAGCACGCAGATGATCCGCGGTTTCCACTTGCCGCCGAACACCTTCAGCCCATACGCCAGCGGGCAGCATACCTCGTCCCGCCCCTTCTTCTGATACATGGCGCCCCCCCTCTCTCCCATTCTACCACAGCGGCGCGGCACGGAAAAGGATTGCCGCGCCTTTCAGCGCCCGGCCGGCAACAGGAGAAGGCGGGCGCAGCCCTCTTCTACCGCCGCGCCCGCCCGATGTATCCCTTTTACAGCTCCTTCTTGTTGTCCGGTCCGGCGGTGGTGACGATCACCCGCTCCGGCGTGACGATCAGCGCGCCCTTGGCCTTCATCGCGCCGTGGAACAGCTGCTCGGCCATGGCCTGGATCTTGTCATACACCGGGCCGGAGGTCACATACTCCACGCTGCCCTTGATCTGATACCCCTCCCTGCCCTCGCAGGCGGAGATGGCGATCTTGGGGTTTGCCAGGATGTTTTTCACGGTGGTTTCCATCAGCACGTCGCCGATGAGGAGCTTGCCGTCGTCGGTCACATCCTTAAACCCCACCGGCACGACGTTCGGCACCCCGTCTGCACAGGTGGCGATGTGCCACATGCCCGCCTTCAATACCTTCACAACATTCTCATTCAGCATAGGGAACCCCTCCAAACCGTTTTATTTTGCTGATTCAGCTATACTCATTATAGGCGGTCTGCTTGCTATTTGCAAGATACTATAAAAATTATAAGTAACTCATCTTTTTCATTGTGCCTTCCTCCCGCCGAAACCAGGGACGCCGGCCCGGGGCAAAAGCCCCGGGCCGGCGCCTCCCTGTTATCGGTTCAAGATCTCCATGAACTCCTCGCCGGTGATGGTCTCCTTCTCGTAGAGATACCGGGCGATCTCGTCCAGCTTGGCCCGGTGGTCCGAGAGGAGCCTGGACGCCTTCTCGTGCTGGCGTTTCACCAGCTCCACCACCTGCTCGTCGATCCTGGCGGCGGTCTCCGCCGAGCAGGCCAGGGAGGCGTCGCCCCCCAGGTACTGGTTCTGCACCGTCTCCAGGGCCACCATGCCGAAGTCCTGGCTCATGCCGTACCGGGTGATCATGGCCCGGGCCAGCTTGGTGGCCTGCTCGATGTCGTTGGAGGCCCCGGTGGAGGCGGAGTGGAACACCAGCTCCTCCGCGGCCCGGCCGCCGGTGAG
>CALWXD010000046.1 GCA_944385425.1 uncultured Oscillospiraceae bacterium
GAGATCGAGAAGGCCCACCCGGATGTGTTCAACATCCTGCTGCAGCTGCTGGACGACGGGCGGCTCACCGACAACCAGGGCCGGACGGTGGACTTCAAGAACACCATCGTCATCATGACCAGCAACATCGGCAGCGCCTACCTCACCGAGAGCATCCACCAGGACGGCACCATCGACAGTGACGTGAAGGACCAGGTCACCGGCGAGCTGAAGAAGTACTTCCGCCCGGAGTTCCTTAACCGTGTGGATGACATCGTGGTCTTCAGCCCCTTGACGGAATCCCAGATCAGCGGCATCATCGACATCGCCTTCCAGGGCATTGCCAACCGCCTCACTGACCGGGACATCACCATGTCCCTCACCGACGCGGCCAAGGCGTTCATCGCCCGCTCCAGCTACGACCCGGCCTACGGCGCCCGCCCGGTGAAGCGCTACCTCCAGAAGAACCTGGAGACCCAGCTGGCGGAGCTGCTGATCCGCGGCACCCTCTCCGACGGGCAGCACGTCACCATCGACAGCGACGGGGCCAAGCTGACCTTCACCGTGGACCAGAGCCAGGAGACTTGACACAACCCTATATAGAAAGCGCCCCCGGCACAGCGATGTGCCGGGGGCGCTTTTTGGCTGAAAAAGGCATGTGCCGCTTTAGGGACTACAGCCGCAGGCCCTTCACGTCCTTGATCCGGGAGAGGATGGTGTGGCAGCTGAGCATGGTCACCCCGGGCAGGCGGTCCATCTCCTCCTTCAGCAGCCGCTCCAGCTCCTCGTGGCCCGCCGTCACCGCGTGGACGTGGAGCCGGTTCTGCCCCGTCACCCGGTAGATCTGGGTGACGCTCTCGTTGGCGCAGAGGAGGTCCGTCACCTGCTGCAGCGTCTCCGGCTGCGTCTCGATCTCAAAGTAGCAGGAGATGGCGCCGTTGATCTTCTGGGGGTTGATGACCACGGTGTACGCCTCGATGATCCCCTTCTCCTCCATGGCCGCCATCCGGGCCTTCACCGCCACCCGGGAGACCCCGACCCGCTCCCCGATCTCCGAGTAGCTCAGCCGGGCGTTGCCGGTGAGCAGGGTGAGGATCCTCTGGTCCAGCTCGTCCAGTCCGCTGAGATACATCCCCGCCGCCTCCTTCCCAAGGTTTCTCCCATTGTACCGAAAATTTTCCCTTTTGGCAAGATAGGACTTGCTATTTATCTCCTCCTGCTGTATGATACATCCGAAACGTAAGAAATATCTTTCGATTTGGAGAGTGATCCCATGGAACGGGACTTGACCCGGGGGCCGGTGGGCGGCACCATGCTGCGCTTTGCCCTGCCGATGATCCTGGGGAACCTGCTGCAGCAGACCTACAACGTGGCGGACACCTTGATCGTGGGCCGCTATCTGGGGACGGACGCCCTGGGGGCGGTGGGCTCCGCCTACACCTTGATGACCTTCCTCACCTCCATCCTCCTGGGCCTCTCCATGGGCAGCGGGGCGGTGTTCTCCATCCGGTGGGGGAGGGGGGATCTGGAGGGGCTGCGGAACAGCATCGTTACCTCCTTTGCGCTCATCGCGGCCCTGGCGGCGGTGCTGAACGCCGCCGTGTTCCTGCTGCTGGATCCCATCCTGGGCCTTCTCCAGGTGCCGGGGGAGAACTACCAGCTGATGCGGGACTACCTGTGGGTGATCTTTTTCGGCATCCTGGCCACCTTCCTCTACAACTACCTGGCCTGCCTCCTCCGGGCGGTGGGGGACTCCATAACGCCGCTGGTGTTCCTGGGGGTCAGCGCGGTGTTGAACATCGTGCTGGACCTGGTGTTCGTGGTGGTTTTCCGGTGGGGGGTGGCGGGGGCCGCCGGGGCCACGGTGATATCGCAGTATGTCTCCGGACTTGGCATTTTGCTCTACGGACTGCGCCGTTTCCCCCAGCTGCGGCCCAGGCGGGAGAACCTGGCCCTCCGCCGGGGGAATCTCCGTGAGATCAGCCGCTTTTCCCTCCTCACCTGCGTGCAGCAGTCGGTGATGAACTTCGGCATCCTCATGGTCCAGGGGCGGGTCAACGCCTTCGGCCCGGCGGTGATGGCGGCCTTCGCCGCGGCGGTGAAGATCGACTCCTTCGCCTATATGCCGGTGCAGGACTTTGGAAACGCCTTCTCCACCTTCATCGCCCAGAACTACGGCGCGGGGCAGCGGGACCGCATCCGCGGCGGCATCCGCTGGGCGTCCGGGGCGGCGGCGGTGTTCAGCCTGGCGGTCTCCCTGGTGGTATGCCTGCTCGCGCCGCTGCTGATGACGATCTTTGTGGAGTCGGAGGAGCAGGAGATCATCGCCATCGGCGTACAGTACCTCCGGATCGAGGGGGCCTTCTATGTGGGCATCGGCTGCCTCTTCCTCCTCTATGGGCTCTACCGGGCGGTGGCCCTGCCGATGATGAGCGTGGTGCTGACGGTGATCTCCCTGGGCACCCGGGTGCTCCTGGCCTACACCCTCTCCGCCGTCCCCGCCATCGGCGTGGCGGGGATCTGGTGGTCGGTGCCCATCGGCTGGTTTCTGGCCGACGCCGCCGGCATTGCCTATTACCTCCTGCGCCGCCGGTCCATCGAGGCGCGCCTTACCTTGTAATTGGCCGGAAAATCCTGTAAAATAGGGCGGTGTAAACCGGCGGTTAGCAGAAAAATCCCCTCTGGTTGGTGGCAGACCCGGCCTCCGGCCTGCTACACTTCTGGCAAAGGAGGAGGAAAGGATGACCATAGGACAGCGCATCGCGCAGAAACGAAAGGAGCTGCGGCTGTCCCAGGAGGGCCTGGGGGAGCGCCTAGGGGTATCCCGGCAGTCCATCTATAAGTGGGAGAGCGACACCAGCCTGCCGGAGATCGACAAGCTCGTCGCCATGAGCCGCCTGTTCGGCGTGACGGTGGGCGGGCTGCTGGGGGTGGAGACGGAGCCGGCAGGCAGGGAAGAGGGGGAGAAACCGGAGGAGGCCGCGGAGGAGCAGGAGCTGACGGAGCAGCAGCTGAAGATGGTGGAGGAGATTGTGGAGCGGTACCTCGCCGCCCAGCCAAAGCCAGCGCCCCCCAGGCGCCGGCGTCTCTTGAAGGCGGCGGCCGCCGCCGCGGGGATCTTCCTGGCCTATACCCTGCTCAACATCTCCGGCCAGCTGGACAGGATCCAGAGCAACTACGACGACCTGCAAAACACCGTGTCCAACGTCTCCAGCTCTGTCGATCGGCAGATCGGCAACATCACCAGCCGGGTGGAGGCGGTGCTCAAGGCGCAAAACAGCCTCCTGGCGGACTACTCTGTGGGCGACCCCGCCGTTGATATCCCCGGCGGGACGGTGACCTTCCCCGTCTCCGTCACGCCAAAGACCTATACACCCGGCATGGCGGTTACCTTTACAGCGGATACAGGGGAGGGGCTGACAGCGACAGCCGGGGCGCTGGAGGCGGGGCAGACCTTCACCGCCTCCCTTACCTGCCCCCTCACAGACAGCATCACCCTCTCCGTGGTCCTCACCACCGGGGAGACCCGGGAGACCCAGCTGCTGGACAGCTGCCAAGGACTTCTCAGCTCGACCTATCCCAATGTGAGCCTCCGCGCGGCCATCCTCAACGACATCCGCCTGGGGGAGGACGGCGGGGCGGAGAGCACCCAGCCCAACTACGTCCCCGTCGCCGCACAGGCGAAGAGCGTCCTCGCCGCGGACATTGCCCAAATCCAGGTGGGCCTCTTCTACGAGAAGACGCTCCTGGCCTGGGCGGAGCCCTGCGAGCGCCCGCAGGGGTTTTCCGAGGGCTTTGCGGACCACCGGTTTTTCCGCATCCCCGCCATGGCCCTCCCCGGCGGCGGGGCGGAGGGGTTTTACACGGTGGCGGCCCTGGTGACTGATATTTACGGCCGGCAGTTCCTCACCTGCAGCAGCGGCTACTGTTTCAACGAAAACGGCGTCCTGGAGGACATCGTCTGGCTGGATTCCGGGGAGCGGGAGCGGTTCTATGCCGACTACGGCGCGAACTACGAGGTGTGCGGCCCCCTGGAGGGCTGGGACATTGCGGCGTAAGGGAAATAAAAGGCGCCGGACCTTTTAAGGTCCGGCGCTTTTTCCGCCCCGGTTTCTGCCGGCCTACGGTTCCCGGCGGATATATTCCATAAACTGATAGGCCGTGTCCCCCTCCAGAAGGATGGCCTCCGAGCGGAACACCCGCCACTCCGGCATGGCGTCCAGGTTGGGGAAGAAGGCGTCGCTCTCCCGCTCCTCATAGACCCGGGTGATGGCGCAGCGGCTGCAGTAGGGGAGGAGGGCGGCGTAGATCTCCCCGCCGCCGATGACCCAGACCTTCTCCGGGTCCTCGCCCCGGACCAGCTCCAGGGCCTCCTCCACGCTGTGGGCGGTCTCCGCCCCCTCCCGGTGAAAGGCCGCGTCGCGGGTGAGGACGATGTTCCGGCGGTGGGGGAGGGGGTTCCCGCCGGGAAGGGAGTCCAGGGTCCGCCGCCCCATGAGGACGGTGCCGCCGGTGGTCATGGCGCGAAAGCGCTGCATGTCCGCCTTGATGTGGAAGAGGAGGCCCCCCGCCTCCCCGATGCCCCAGCTGAGGCTGACAGCTGCGATTGCGTTCATACGGCCACCTCGATTTTTTCATCAAACGGCCAGGGGTCGTACCCCTCCAGTTTGAAGCTGTCCACGGTGAAGTCGTAGAAATTTTTGACAGAAGGATCGATCCACAGCCTCGGCGCCGGGCGGGGCTCCCGCTCAATCAGCTTTTCCACGATGGGAATGTGCCGGTCGTAGATATGGCAGTCGGCGATGACGTGGACCAGCTCCCCGGCCTGAAGGCCGCTGGCCTGGGCCATCATGTGGACCAGCACGGCGTACTGGCACACGTTCCAGTTGCTGGCGGTGAGCATGTCCTGGCTGCGCTGGTTCAAAATGGCGTTGAGGGTATTGCCGGTGACGTTGAAGGTCATGGACCAGGCGCAGGGGTAGAGGCCCATCTCGCTTAAATCGTGGTGGTTGAAGAGGCTGGTGACCATCCGGCGGCTGGCGGGGTTCTCCTTCAAATCCTTGAGAACCCGGTCCACCTGGTCGTACCACCCGTCGGCGTACCGATGTTTGACGCCCAGTTGATAGCCGTAGGCCTTGCCGATGGTGCCGTTTTCGTCGGCCCAGGCGTCCCACACATGGCTGTGGAGCTGGTGGATATCGTTGGACTTCTTCTGCCAGATCCACAGCAGCTCGTCCACGCAGGACTTGAAATAGGTCCGGCGCAGGGTCATGATGGGGAATTCCCTCCGGAGGTCGTACCGGTTTACCACGCCGAATTTCTTCACCGTGTGGGCCGGGGTGCCGTCCTCCCAGCGGGGGCGGACGTCCAGAGCGTCGTCCCGGAAACCGGTGTCCAGGATGTCCCGGCACACGCGGATAAAGACCTGGTCTGCATAGCTCATGGGGCTGGTCCTCCTTTGTGCTTTTGTTTTCCATGGGCCATCATACCACAGAAGAGAGCCTTTGAAAAGAAAGAAATGCTGCGCTGTGGGGTGGCGATCAGTAAAAAAACAGCCGCACGGCGAAGGCAGCCGCCATGAACCCCACCAGATCCGCCACCAGCGCTGCGGGGACGGCGTACCTGGTTTTCCGGATGCCGGCGCTGCCAAAATAGACGGCGATGGTATAGAAGGTGGTCTCCGTGCTGCCCAGCATCACCGCCGCCACCCGGCCGATGT